>JBIJBN010000098.1:0-6808 GCA_044345175.1 Luteolibacter sp. | reverse complement strand
CTCCGGTTTCAACGTGCCGTCGGAAAACACACATGCCGCACCCTGGCTCTCGCGGGCGATGCCCTTCTCCAGGAACTCGTCCACCAGCCCGGGCAGGCGGTCGTTGTAGAAACTCTCGCCAAGCCAGTGGTCGAATGACACGCCCAGCCGCTGATAGATCTTCTCCAGCCCGGCCTTCGAGTGCTCGACGCACTCTCGCCAGATTTCAAGGTTCCCGGGGTCGCCCGCCTGCAGTTTCACCAGTTCGGCCTTGCAGCTTTCCAACACCCCGGGCGCAGCCGCGGCCTCGCTGTTGACCATCCGGTAGATGCGGACAAGCTCGGCCACCGGATCGGCATCCAGCGCCGCCCGGTCGAGATGGTTTTTCCAGCCGTGGATGATCATTCCGAACTGCGTGCCCCAGTCGCCAATGTGGTTGTCCGCAATCACATGGAATCCGAGATACCTCGCGATGCGGCACAGCGAGTCACCCAGAATCGTGGAGCGGATGTGGCCCACATGCATCGGCTTGGCGATGTTCGGCGCGGAAAAATCAACCACCACCGTGCGCCCGCCGCCGATGGACGGGACACCGAGTTTTTCATCCTTGAGCAAGGCCGCCACCCTGGCCGCATAGGCGGCGGGATGGATCCGGAAATTGATGAATCCCGGCCCGGCAATCCCGGCATCCGCCAGGCCTTCGAGATCCATCCGGCCGATGATTTCCGCAGCGAGTTCCCGCGGGTTTGCCTTGTGCTGCTTGGCCATCACCATGGCAACGTTGCTCTGATAGTCGCCAAAACGCAGGTCCGCAGCCGCGGTCACCACGGCGCCCGCGCCATCGCCAACCGTCGCCGCCACGGCGGATGTCAGACGGGTCTCCAGCTCTTGCAGCAGGGTCATGATGGGGGGATTTCAGTCGCCGGACGCCGGGACGCGCGGCTTGGCATCGAGGATCTCGAGGATTTCATTGCGCGTCCGCGCCTCGCCGAACTGGCGGCGCATCCCGCTATTGGTGAACATTTTCGCAATCGCGGCCAGTGTGCGCAAATGCAGGTTGTAATCCTTGCGCGGGACAATGAACAGGATGATGAAATGAACCGGCGCGTTGTCGATCGCCTCGAAGTCAATGCCATCCCTCGACCGGCCGAACACCGCCGCCACCTCCTCCACCTGGTCGGAAAACGCGTGGGGGATGGCCACCCCGGAACCAATGCCGGTGCTCACCTGGTCCTCCCGCGCCTTGAGCGCCGCAAGCACCTCTTCCCGCGCCGCCGCAGGCAGGCGCCGCACCTCGATGAGGTGATCCACAAGCTCCACAATGGCCGGCCAGTGTTCCGACGACTTCATGTCGAGGATGATCTGGTCAGGACTCAGGAGTTTGGCCAACTTCATGGATTGGAACGGGTTGCGGAGTGCTTGCGGTGGGGGCGAGTGGGTATCGCCACGACCGGGGATTGGCAAGCCGATTCCCTGTATGTCGGCATCACGAGTAGTCCTCCGGCCGCGGGCTCAGGTCCCGTAACAAGCGCACACCCAGCAACGTCGCAACCACGGTGGCCACGGCCAGCACCGCAAAGCCGCTGCGGTATGGCAGCGTGTCGAACAACCGTCCGGCCAACAACGGCCCGGCGGAGTTGGCCGCAATCATGCAAAACCCAAGCAGCGTGAAATGCCCGGCCCGGTTCTCCGGTCGTGGAATCCCGCTGGTCAGGGCGTTCATCGCACCGGAAAACCCGCTGCCCGCCACCGCGGCCACCCCGGCTGCCACAAACACACTCAAACCGACCGGATACACCGCCAGCAACAGAAACCCCCCACCCGCAAGACCGGCCCACAACAACAAGGCACGCCGCGCACCCCATGCATCAGTCAGCCAGCCGGCCGCCGGACTGAACACCAGCCGTGCACCCGCCGCGGTCATCCCAAGCCATGCCGCCATCTGCGCCTTGAACCCGAGATCGCGGAATGCAAACACACTCGAAAACAACGCAAGCTGCGCCATCAACGGGGAAATCAGGCAAATCACCAGCGCCAGCCGCAGAAACCGGCGGTCGTCCCAAAACGCACGCCACATTTCCCGACCCCACGGCCGCGGCGACCGCTCGACCGGCGTCGGCGGCTCACGGGCTAACAACACCGCGGAGTCCGCCACCTGACAAAGCGCCCACGCCAACACCAGCAACGCCCCATATGCCTGCGGCTTGGGCAAGGCCCCCAGAATCCACGCCGCAATGCCGGTCGCCGCCAGCCCCAGAACCCCGCCCAGCCCGGCAGACACCCCGGCCAGCCGCCCTCGCAGCCGCATCGGAATGCAGGCGGTGAAAAACTCCTGGTTCGGCAAGCCGCCGAAACCCGCCGCAACCTGGCCCAGCAACATCATCAGCACGATGAATCCAACCATCGCTGCATCCCCGCCCACCGCACCGGTCCACACCACCGCTCCAACCACCCCAACCGGCAACAGATAGAGCGAATCCGTCACAAAAAGATAGATCTTCTTGCGCCGGAAACGCCGCGTGATCCACGGCGAAAGAAACATCCCCGGCAACGTCGCGATCAACACCCCCTGCACCATCCCGATCTGCGTGTTGCTCGCACCATAGTGCACCAGCAGCGGCTGCAAAACCACCACCACCTCGGCCCAGCCCATCGCAAACACCGATCCCATCCACACCAGGCAGGCGAAGTTGCGCCGCACGTCGCGCGCACTCAGTTCATTCTCACGGCATGGCTCCATGGTCGCGGAGGCCGACCATGCACCCGCCGGACCAGCATGCCGAGCCCGAATTGCCTAACCATCCGTCACCACGCTGGCGGCCTCGCCATCGGCAAACCGGGTGCGCAGCAAATCACCGGCCTTCAGGGATGCCGCGGAACGCACCACCCGCCCGTCGGCACCCAGAGTGATGGAAAACCCACGCTGGAAGGCCGACTCCGGCCCGAGCGTCCGCAACAGCCCGCGCAGCCTGCCGAGCGTGACGGCATGGCGGTCGATCACGCCGCCACCCGCATGCCCGAGCCGGAGACGCAGCGATGCCAGATGATCCACACGCCGCTCCAACACCCTGGCCGGATGCTGCGCACGGTGGCGCGCCCGGATTTCACCCAAACGGCCGGCCACCGCGTCCAACGCAGCCGACAATGCCGCGCCATGCCGCATCCGCGCGCCATCAAGCCGCATCGACGGCTCGCGCAGCAACCGCTCGCCATCGCTCACCATCACACCCCGCCGCAGCGCATCAAGCTGCATGCGCATCCTTGCCACGCGCTCGACGGCCAGCCGCCCGAGCCGCCGGCGCAGCTGCCCGAGCCGCGCCATCAACTCCGCGCCGTCCGCCACCGCCAGCTCGGCCGCCGCACTCGGCGTGGGCGCGCGCAAGTCCGCCACAAAGTCCGCAATGGTGAAGTCAATCTCATGCCCCACTGCGGAAATGACCGGAATCGGACAAGCTGCGATCGCCCGCGCGACAACCTCTTCGTTGAAGTTCCACAAATCCTCGATCGACCCGCCACCGCGGCCGACAACCAGCACATCACAGCGCGGATGACCGTGCGCTTCCGGATCGCCCAGCTCGCGGACCGCCGCCGCGATTTCCAACTCCGCGCCCCGGCCCTGCACCCGCACCGGAAAAAGCACCGGCTGCACCCACGGCGCACGCCGCGCAAGCACATTGAGCATGTCCTGCAATGCCGCACCCGCAGCGGACGTCACCAGGCCGATCGTCATCGGAAACGGCGGAAGCGGCCGCTTGCGCGCGGCATCAAACAATCCCTCGGCCTCAAGTTTCCGCTTCAGCGCCTCGAAGCGCGCCAGCAAGTCCCCCGCTCCGGCCGGCTCGGCCTTCAACACGATGATCTGCAACTGCCCGCGGGCCTCATAGACGCCCGCCTCCGCAAACACCCGCACCTTGGCCCCGTCCTCCAACGCCTCCGCGCCGGACCGCTTCCTCGCCCCGAAAATCGCACACTGGATCTGCGCCCCCTCGTCCTTGAGCGTGAAATACCAGTGCCCGCTCGGCTGCCTGCGCATGTTGGACACCTCACCCTCCACCCACACCTCGCCCACCTGTGTCTCCAGCAGGTTTTTCATCCGCCGCAACAGCTGCGTCACGCTCAAGGCCTTGCCACCCCTCGCCTCAGGTCCGGAAAACAAATCCATGCCCGCCATCATGCCACCCTACCCGTGAATTTCGAGCCGGAAAATCCCTTCCACCCGACCCGCCGGTGACCAAGGGCGGAATGATGGAAAATCGAAAGGAATCCACGCGCATCATTTCGCGGGATAGGCGAGGACAATTCGCTGGCCATGCCTCATTCATGCCGTTGATCGGTTCGGTTGCAATCAATCACGATGCAGCATCGCTCATTCCCCCATGCAGCCCGGCTCGTCCCGGGACAACCCACGGAATCGCTGTCTCCCCGCATGACCCGGAAAAGTCACGCTCAACACACCCCCCAAACCACCACCCCTCGATGAAAACCAAACAGAGGCCAGTCATCATCTCCATCATGCTTGTCTCCCGGCTTCTGTCAGCCGCGGATTTCCACTGGGACGGCCCATCGGTGCTTGTCGACGGGGTGTCCGCAGGAGGCAGTGGAGGCTGGGCCGATTGTCTCCGACGCCACCGAAGGCTGGTTCGAGACGATCAACAACAACCTCGACCCGTCGTCCGAGGGCTTTTGGAGCATCTTCCGGAATGGCGAGGGACTCACCGTCACATGGAGCCCCATTCCCGAACCAAGTGTGATCACCATCGTCCCGGTGATGCTGGCTTGCAGCGCGTTTCGCTCACGCCGCCGCTGCAGAAACTCCACAGGACGATGAAGCCCCCCTTCCCCCTGCCTGCGCCACGGCTTGTCCCAAACCCGTCATATTCTACAAAGGGACAGAAAAAAAAGCATGCTGCGGCAGCGGGTGAGGTATTTCACGGATGGCGCGGTGATCGGCAGCAAGGGGTTTGTCAACGAGGCGTTCGCAGCGTCGCGGGAGCGCTTCACGCGGAGGCGGTTGGACGGCGCGCGGCGCATGCGTGGCAGCGGCAGGCCCGCCGCCGGGGTGCTGTGGAGCATGCGCGACCTACGGGTGCGGGTGTGACGCGGGGCGGCGCCGGACATCAATCCGGTTATCCGCGCAGTCCCGCTTGTTGGGACCACACCATGCATCCGTTCAGGGTCGGGCCTCGGCGGCGGATGTCATTCGATGAGTGGATGTTATTGCTCCGGTCGTTGATCATGGATTGATCAATTCACGGGCGGCGGCGGGCAGCTTGCGCGGCCTGGCGGCGTGATTCGATCGCATCGCCGATTTCCGAAGCGAGCGACGGTGTCTTGTTGAGCAATGTGTCCATGACATCATCGGTGAAGCCGACCACAAGCAGATCACTTTCGGCCACGATGGAGATTTTTTCCGTTCCGCCGCCGGCGGTAAGACGGTCGCCGAAGCTCTCGCCGGCACCGATTTCCCCGATTTGCACCGGATTGCCCGCCGCGTCGCTGGCGAAGAGCCGGGCGCGTCCGCCGACCACCAATGCGAAGCCGCTGAACGGATGATCCGTGTCCTGCACGGTTTCACCCGCGGCGAAGCTGAGCAGGCGCGGCGGCGGCTCGCCGTCTGTGGCGGCGGCAAGGAAGCGCGGGTGTGCGGCGAGAAGGTCGGCGGCGGTAGGCTGCGGTTTGGAAACATCCTCGCCTGGTCCGTATTCCTGCGCCGTGGGGAAGGGAATGGTCAGGTTCTCGCGGCGTATCACATACCACAGCCTGGTCATCACCTCGTCACGCACGTCTGCGAGTTGTGCCTGTGATTCGACGGAGAAGATCAGGCGGTAATTGATCGAGAAATCCGCGTAGGCCACGGTTCTGACCCTCGGTTGGGGTTCGGCCAGCACGCCGGGTGTGGTGCGCAGCAGATCGAGCATGACTTCCTTCACGCGGTTCGGGGCGTCATCGTAGCTGAAGCCGATCTCCACGATTTCGGTCCGCAGCGGTGTGGGGCGCGAGAGGTTGGCGAAGGTTCCTTTGTAAAGCTCGACGTTGGGGACGATCTGGAGCTCCCGCGATGCGGTTTCGATGTGGACCGAGCGCCAGTTGATTTCAACGACCCTTCCGCGCGCATCGCCGGTCTGGATCCAGTCCCCCACGCTGAGCGGGCGTTCGAAAAGCAGCATCAGGCCCGAGACGATGTTGCCGAGTGGTTCCTGCAGTGCGAGACCGATGACGATGGATCCGAGTCCGAGTGCGGTGAGGGCGGCGGAGATTTCATGTCCCCAGACCTGGGAGTAGATGACCATCGCGCCGATGGCCACCAGCAGCGCGCGCACGAGATCGCGGAACAACTTGGGCACCCGCTCGCTCCATGATCCGCTGCCGCCCGAGCCGAAGACCAGATCATTGACGATGCCGAGCAGCGCGTAGAGCAAGATCACCCAGAATGCGGTCTCGACCAAGCGGACTGTGGTTCCCTCCTGCGGCCATTCGAGGACATGGCGGACAAAGATGAGCAGGGCGAGCGCCGGTGCCAATGAATTGCGTGCCGTGCGCAGCGTGCGTGCCAGTGATGAGCCAGCCGCTTCACAGCGTGAGATCGCCTCGTTGAGGATGAGCAGGACCAGCGGGAAGCCCGCCGCCAGGAGGATGGCGGGCAGCAGGTTGGAGACTTGGAATTGGAAAAATGCGTTCATGGTGCGGCGTGGGTGCGGCTCATCCGGTCACTTCCCACAATTCGACGACGCCTTTGGAATCGCCTGCGAGGCGGACCGGCCCGCGGAACTGGAACTGCCCGCCCATTCGGTCGCGCACGGGGCTGGTCACGCGGATGGCGGCACCGTCG
>JBIJBN010000004.1:0-22363 GCA_044345175.1 Luteolibacter sp. | reverse complement strand
AGATGAACGGCGCCTTCCTCGAGGCGCTCACCTTCGGTGCCATCAAGGCGGACGGCATCTCGTTCCTGACCTTCGGCCGCCTGCGCCCCCTGCACACCAATGCAGTGATCTTCGCCTTCGTCGGCAACATGATGTTCGCCGGCGTCTATTACTCGACCCAGCGGCTGTGCAAGTGCCGCATGGCGTCCGACCTGCTCTCGTCCATCCACTTCTGGGGCTGGCAGCTGATCATCGTGGCCGCCGCCATCACCCTGCCGGCGGGATTCTCCCGCGGCAAGGAATACGCCGAGCTGATCTGGCCCATCAACATCGCCGTGGTGCTCGTCTGGGTGGTGTTCTCGGTGAATTTCCTCTGGACGCTGGCGAAGCGCAACGAGCCGAGCCTCTACGTGGCGCTGTGGTTCTACATCTCGACCATCGTCACGGTGGCGATGCTCTACATCGTCAACCACCTGTCACTCCCCACCAGCCTGACCCACTCGTATCCTGTCTTCGGCGGACTGCAGGACGGCCTGGTGCAGTGGTGGTATGGCCACAATGCCGTCGCCTTCTTCCTCACCACGCCGATCCTCGGCATCATGTATTATTTCCTCCCCAAGGCGGCCGGCCGGCCGGTCTATTCCTACCGGCTTTCGATCATCCATTTCTGGTCGCTGGTCTTCATCTACATCTGGGCCGGCCCGCACCACCTGCTCAACACCGACCTGCCGCGCTGGCTGCAGATGCTCGGCATGCTTTTCTCGCTGATGCTCTGGGCACCCTCGTGGGGCGGCATGCTCAACGGCCTGCTCACGCTGCGCGGCGCATGGGACAAGCTGCGCACCGATCCGGTGATCAAGTTCTTCGCCGCCGGCGTCACCTTCTACGGCATGGCCACCTTCGAGGGCCCGCTGCTCTCCATCCGCGCCGTCAACGCACTCTCGCATTACACCGACTGGACGATCGGCCACGTCCATTCCGGCGCGCTCGGCTGGAACGGCTTCATGGCCGCGGGCATGTTCTACTGGCTCGCCCCGCGCCTCTGGAAAACCAGACTCTGGTCCACCGCGCTGGCCAACATGCACTTCTGGATCGGCACCGTCGGCATCCTGCTCTACATCGCCGCGATGTGGTGCGCGGGCATCATGCAGGGCCTGATGCTCGGTCAGGTGGCCGCGGGCGGCACCACCCTGAAGTATGAGTTCATGGAAACGCTGGAAAGCATCCAGATCTTCTACATCCTGCGCTCCGTCGGCGGCCTGCTCTACCTGCTGGGCTTCATCCTTTGCGCGGTGAATGTCTGGAAAACCGCCCGCTCGGGCGCACCGCACGACGAAACGGCGGAGGTCGCCCTGCTGGAGAAAAAACGCAAGGACGGCATGCGCTGGGGAGAGGCGCTCTTCAACGACCCGCTCGCCCACATCTTCCTCGCGCTGGCTTTCGCGATCCTCTGGTTCTTCCTGCCGCCGCACGCGGACAAGGCCGCCCTGGTCGTCGCCCTTCTTTTGGGATACAAGGTCTGGACCGCCTTCCGCGCCAACAAGGAGGGCTGGACCAACTGGCACGAACGGCTCATCGAAAACTACCTGCCCTTCACCGTGCTGGTGTTTGTCGCCGTGGCCATCGGTGGCGCGGTCCAGATCATCCCGTCCCTGGTGGTCAACCGCGCGAAGAACATCGAGGGACGGTTGCAGGAACTCTACACCCCTCTCGAGCTTGCCGGACGCGACATCTATGTCTCCGAAGGTTGCTACAACTGCCACTCGCAAATGATCCGCACGCTGGTGCCGGAAGTGATGCGCTACGGCCGTGCCGGCGTGGCCGACGACTACTCGCATCTCGGCGAGTCGCTCTTCGACCATCCCTACCAGTGGGGATCCAAGCGCACGGGTCCGGATCTGGCGCGCGCCGGCGGACCTCTCGCCGCCGGCGCGAAATACATGCGTGTGGGAACCCGCGGCAATGACTGGCACTTCAACCACTTCCTCAACCCGCGCCAGACCACGCCGGGATCGAACATGCCCGCTTATCCGTGGCTCTTCAATAAACAGACCGATGTGAAATCGCTTCACACGAGAATCCGCGCACAGGCGGCGCTCGGCGTGCCATGGCCGGCGATGAACCAGCATGAAATCCGCGACATGGTCGAAACCCAGTCGCTGGAAATCGCGGGATCGCTCGTCGAAGCCGGGGTCTACCTGCCCGACAAGCCCGGACTCGGCGGCGAGGCACTGCGCAACGAGCTGGCCGGAAAGCAGGTCGTTGCGCTCATCGCATACATTCAGAAGCTCGGGGCCTACCGCGAGGTCTCCGCGGAGCGTGGTGTCAAGCCTGTCCCGCTCGACCCGGATTCATATCGGCCCGCTGCGCTGCCGCCACCGCCGCCTGCAACCACCAACCGTTGAGACCGCCGCCATGTTCAAACGCGTGATTGTCGAGAACTGGGCGCTTTGCCTGCCCGCCGTCTCGTTTGTGATCTTTTTCACGGTCTTTGCCGTGGTGACCATCCGCGCCCTGCGCATCGGCAGGGCCGAGCGCGAGCGCCTTGCCGCCATGCCCCTCGAATCCGGCGGCAAAAACCCCACATCCGAACACTGAAACCTCCATGAGCCAGCAACCCAAACGCGGACATTTCGCAAAAGAAAAAGGTGAGGTCGTGCTCCGCGAGCATGAATATGACGGCATCCAGGAATACGACCAGAAACTGCCGAACTGGTGGCTTTTCACCTTCTTCGGCGCCATTGTGTGGTTTGTGGTGTATTGGGTGCTTTATTATCATGCCGGCTTCTTCAAGTCATCCCACGAGCTGGTGGAGGAGGGCATCGTCGCCATCCAGCAGGCCAAGGCCGCGGAACTCGAGAAAACGCTCGCCACACTCGATGACTCCACCCTCGTCCATGAATGGGCCGTCAAGCCCGAGGTGGTGGCCGCGGGCGAGGCGATCTACCTGACCAACTGCACCGCCTGTCATGGCGCGGACTTCAGTGCCACGATGATGGCCGGCACGGTGAAAGTGCCGCTTCCCGGGCTGCCGCTCAATGACGGCGAGTGGAAATTCGGTGGCAGGCCGATGGATATCTTCAAGATCATCAACGAGGGATCGCCACCCGAAAGCACCGGTCACAACGGCGCGAAAATGCAGGTCTGGGGCCAGACGCTTAGCCCCAAACAAATCGCCGAGGTCACCGCCTACATGATTGCCAAACTCCCCGAGGAGTTCAGCGACATCCCGCGCAAGTGACCTGCCAACAACCGGCACGTAAACCCCGCAGCCCCGGATTTTCTACAAAGGGACAGACAAAAAAGCATGAAATCCGCTTGTTATTGGGGCTGGGGGTGTCAGGGTTGGGGGCATGAGGCGTGCGCGATGGCTGGCTCCGTGGAAGGATTCGGTGGAGCGGCCGGCGATGTATCACTGTGTTTCGCGGGTGGTGGACCGGAGGTTTGTGTTCGGGGATGAGGAGCGGGAGAAATTCCGGGTGTTCATGCGGATGCAGGAGAATTTCTCGGGCTGCCGGGTGTTGTCCTACTGCATCATGTCAAATCACTTCCATATCCTGCTTGAGGTGCCGCCGATGTCTGTAGGCGGGATTGCGGATGAGGAGTTGCTCAGGCGGCTTCGGGCCATTTACAGCGAGGCGGCGGTGGCGGAGGTGGCCATGGAGCTGGCGGAGGCGCGGCGGATGGTGGCGGACGGGCTGGCCGATGAGTCGTTGGTGGAGCGGATCCACGCGCGCTACACCTACCGGATGCATGATTTGAGCGAGTTCATGAAGACCTTGCTGCAGCGTTTCACGCGTTGGTTCAACCGCACGCACCAGCGCCGCGGCACGTTGTGGGAGGAGCGCTACAAGAGTGTGATTGTGGAAAGCGGGATCGCGGCGCGCACGATGGCGGGCTACATCGATTTGAACCCGGTGCGTGCGGGGATGGTGAAGGATCCGGCGGATTACCGCTGGAGCAGCTATGGCGAGGCGGTGGGTGGCGGTGCGAGGGGCAGCGGCAAGAAAGCGCGGGCCGGGTTGGTGCGTGCCTGCATGAGCCATGAGGGGGCGGGTTTCGAGGCGGGGAAATGGAAGGAGGTTTCGAGGATTTACCGGCGGGTTCTGGGCATGGCACTGGGGAGCAGGAGCGGCCGGGCGGAGGTGGGCCGGGTGCCGCTGGTGACGCTGAACACGGAGGAAATGCTGGCGTCCGGGGACAACGAGACGGTTCTGCCGGACCTGCGGTTTGCGGGGATGCTGCGGCAGCGGGTGAGGTATTTCACGGATGGCGCGGTGATCGGCAGCAAGGGGTTTGTCAACGAGGCGTTCGCGGCGTCGCGGGAGCGCTTCACGCGGAGGCGGCTGGACGGCGCGCGGCGCATGCGTGGCAGCGGCAGGCCCGCCGCCGGGGTGTTGTGGAGCATGCGCGACCTGCGGGTGCGGGTGTGACGCGGGGCGGCGCCGGACATCAGTCCGGACAGCCGCGTGAAGATGCATTTTCCGGATCCAAGGAAATACACTCTCAGTGATGGGATGGATTCGGATGCAGTGGGGGGGGAATTGATTTGCGGCGCCCGGGCGTGCATGTGCTGCAGGCGGACCGGGGTATCCGTGATGGGTCGGCAAGATGGCAGACGATGTGAAAATCACAGCGCAAGCCATGGAAACGATTGAATGAAGCGGGGATTGGGTGAGAATGCGGATTCGGACATCATCATGTTTTTCATCTGTGGGCCCACGGCATCCGGCAAATCCACGCTCGCCCTGAAAGTGGCGCGCGGGTTGGATGGTGAGATTGTGAATGCCGACGCCTTCCAGCTTTACCGCGGGATGGACGTTCTCACAGCCGCGCCCTCTGCGGCCGACCGGGAGCGGGTTCCTCATCATCTTTACGGAGTGCTGGATCCGGCCGGGAAAACCGACGCGGGTGGATACCTGCGCATGGCAAGGCCGGTGATTGCGGAGATCCAGGAGCGGGGCAAGACGCCCGTGGTGGTGGGCGGCTCCGGGCTTTACTTGAAATTCCTGACGCACGGCCCTGCGCCGCTTCCGGTGGGCGACGCGCGACTCCGTGAGGAATTGCATGCCCGTCCGTTGGAGGATCTAGTCGCGCAACTCCGCGCGCTTGATCCGGTGGAGGCCTCGCGCGTAGCCTTGCAAAACCGCCGCTATGTCGAGCGTGCCTTAGAAATCTGCCTGCTCAGCGGCGGGAAGGCGTCGGTGTTGCGTGACCAGTGGGAAAGCCGGACCCGCGAGGTGGCAGCCGGGCTGCGCGGCATTCTGATCCGGCGGTCCCGTCCCGAGCTGCATGCGCGCATCGCCGCCCGCACGCGGATGATGCTTGATGGTGGTGCGCTCGAGGAGGTTGCCGCGCTTGGGAGGACTTCCGCGACCTGTGGAAAAGCCATTGGCCTGCGTGAAATCCGCGCGTTCATCGCCGGTGAAACCGGCCGCGGGACCTGTGAGGAGCTGATCAATGCGGCCACCCGCCAATACGCCAAGCGCCAGGAAACATGGTTCCGCCGCGAGACTTGGCTCACGCCGCGGGCGGTTTGAGGCCGGTGGGATGGAAAAATCCGCGCATCTTCCACGGCCGCCGGGCTTGCTTGTCCGGCGATCGGGTTCATAGTGGTTTGCGTGCATCGGTTACTGACAGGAATTTCCGCGACCGTGATCACGTTGCTGCCGCTTGTGCCGTTGTGCGGTGCGGAGGAGGCGGCGGCCGGCAGTTCTCCGGCCAAGGTGGTGGTCATTCCGATCCGCGCGCAGATCGCCAAACCGGAGCTTTACATCCTGCGCCGCGGCCTCAAGGAGGCGATGGCAAACAAAGTGGACACCATTGTCCTGGACATGGAAACGCCCGGCGGCGCGCTCAACGTGACTTTTGAGATGCTGCTGGCGCTTGAGAAATTCACCGGCAGGACCGTGACTTATGTGAACCGCGAGGCGATCTCCGCGGGTGCGCTCATTTCCGCCGGGACCGATGAGATCTATTTCGCTCCTGCCGGGGTGATCGGCGCGGCCGCGCCGGTGCTGGCCACCGGTGCGGAGATCGACGGCACGATGAAGGCCAAGATCAACAGCTATCTCAAGGCCCGTGTGCGCGCGATCTCGGAGGGCAAGGGCTACCGCGGCGAGGTCATCTCCGCGATGATCGACGCCGATTATGAACTCAAGATCGGCGGGGAAATGATCAAGCCCAAGGGCGAGCTGCTTTCACTCACCGCACAGGAGGCGGTGAAGACCTATGGTGATCCGCCGCAACCGCTGCTTGGTGCGGGCATAGTGGAAAACATCGACGAACTGGTGCGCCGTCTCCACGGGCCCGGCGGGCATTCGGTGACGCGGCTGGAGATCACCTGGTCCGAGCGGCTGGCCCAATACATCACTGCGGCGACGCCGGTGTTGCTCGGGCTCGGGTTGCTGGCGTTGTTCATCGAGTTCAAGACTCCGGGTTTCGGCATTTTCGGTGTGACCGGTCTCTGCATGTTGGGGATGGTGTTTTTCGGTCATTATGTGGCCGGGCTTTCGGGCTACGAACCGGCGCTGGTTTTCCTGCTGGGGGTGTTGCTGGTGGCGATCGAGTTGTTTTTCTTTCCCGGCACGCTGGTTGCGGCGATCTCCGGTGTGGTGTTGATGTTGGGGTCGCTGGTCTGGGCGATGATCGACCACTGGCCCGGCGAGCCCGTGAAATTCGAGGGCGGGATGCTTCTCAGGCCGCTGGCCAACGTGCTTACCGGCGTGGGGCTGGCGGTGGCGGCATTCCTGATGCTGTTGCGGTTTCTTCCCAAGGGCGGGCCGTGGGGCCGACTGGTGTTGGACGCGGCGGTTGGCGGCGAGCCCGGACCCGTGCATGCGTTGAATGCGGCTGCTGCGGACGCGCCGTCCGGTGAGGCGCTTGTCGGCCGCTCCGGGGTGGCGGTCACCGCGTTGTTTCCCAGCGGGCAGGTCGAGATTGGAGGCAGGCGTTACGAGGCGAAGCTCGGCATGGGTTTCGCGGATGCGGGCACGTCGGTCCGGGTGACCGGTGTTTCGGAATTCTGTCTGACGGTGGAGGTGATGTCATGAGCCTGATCATCCTGTTGTTCGCGCTCGGGATCGTGCTGCTGGCCGCGGAGGTGTTGGTGCCCGGCGGCATCCTCGGCACGGCCGGCGGGTTGCTGATGTTCGGCGGTTGTGTGGCGGCATTTGTCGAGTATGGCATGGGTGGCGGCCTGCTTGCGACCTTCGCCGCCATGCTGCTTGCGGCACTTGCGTTTTTCATTGAATTCCGCGTCCTGCCGAAGACCGCGATGGGGCGGCGGCTGTTCCTGACCGCCGAGGTCAAGGGTGCCAGCGCCGCATATGGCGGCGAGGCGGCGGATTTGATTGGCAAATCCGCGGTGGCAGCCACCATGCTCTCGCCCAGCGGTTACATCATGATCGACGGCACGCGCCATGAAGCATTCTGCCAGTCCGGCCAGGTGCCCGCGGGCACACCGTTGCAAGTGACCGGTGCAGACAATTTCCGACTGATAGTTTCCGAAACCAAAACCACCCCCACCACGTTATGTTAGAATTATCCACCATCATCCTGATTGTCGTCGCCATCATCGGCCTGCTGTTGTTCGGCATCATCATCTCGTTCTTCAGCGTGTGGCTGCGCGCGTGGCTTGCCGGCGCCTATGTCGGTTTCACCGATCTGGTGGCGATGCGCCTGCGCCAGGTGCCCTACGGCATGGTGGTGGACGCGCGGATCACCGCGAAGAAGGCGGGCATCGAGATTCCGATCAACGACATCGAGGCGCACTTCCTTGCCGGCGGCAATGTGATTCCCACGATCCAGGCGCTGATCGCCGCGCAGAAGGCCGCGATTTCGCTCGACTGGAACCGCGCCTGCGCCATCGACCTCGCCACCAAGGGGTCCGGCAAGAGCGTGGTCGAGGCGGTGCGCACCTCGGTGGACCCCAAGGTCATCGATTGTCCGAATCCCGCGTCCGGCCGCACCACCATCGACGGGGTGGCCAAGGACGGCATCCAGGTGAAGGTGCGCGCGCGGGTGACTGTGCGGACCAATCTGGACCGCTTCGTGGGCGGCGCCAAGGAGGACACCATCATCGCCCGGGTCGGTGAGGGTATTGTCACCACCATCGGCTCGGCGGACACCTACAAGGGCGTGCTGGAGAGTCCGGACAGCATTTCCAAGGTGGTGCTGCACCGCGGTCTGGATGTCGGCACTGCGTTCGAGATCCTGTCCATCGACATTGCCGATGTGGATGTGGGGGAGAACGTCGGCGCGCAGCTGCAGGAGGCGCAGGCCGAGGCGAACAAGAACATGGCCCAGGCGCAGGCGGAAATCCGGCGTGCCGCGGCGGTGGCGCTGGAGCAGGAGATGATCGCCCGCGTGGCCGAGATGAAAGCCAAGGTGGTGGAGGCCGAGGCACAGGTGCCGCTTGCGATGGCCGAGGCTTTCCGCAGCGGACACCTCGGCGTGATGGACTACTACCGCATGGAAAACATCAAGTCCGACACCCAGATGCGCGGCAACATCGCCAAGGGCGAGTCGTGAGTGGGAACATCTGAAGCCCGTGGCAAACCGGACAGAGCCCCATGGATTGGATATTCGACAACTTCCAGATACTCGCGTTGGTCGGGCTTGCGCTGGCATCCTGGCTCAAGGCCCGCGCGGATGCGAAAGCCGCCGAGCGTGAGGCGCGCGAGCTGATGGAGCTGCCCGGGGACGTGGGTGGTCCGGAGGAGCCGCAAGCCAGGCCGTTCTGGGAGACGCCGGTTCCGCCGCCGCTTCCAGTTGTTCCGCCGCCATTGCCAGCCCATGCCGAGGTGGAGCGTGAGATGCAGCGCCAGATGGAGCTTCAGGAGCGGCTGCAGAGGTTGCGGGAAAGCAGGAATGTAAGGTCTGGCGGTGCTGCGGCCACGCGCGACCGGCTGATCCGGCCCGAGGCTGCGGCTGTGGCCGCACCGGCCGGCCTGCGTGCGGTCCTGCGGAAAAAGGGTGAGCTCCGCCGGGCCATTGTGCTGCGTGAGATTCTGGGGCCGCCGGTTGGGATGCGATGAACGCGCGGTGGGCGGGTCTGCTGCCCCGGCAGTCATTCCCGGCGGGCTGCCAGATCCCTGATGCTGTGGTTGACGAAGGCCGACATGCCCAGCGGGTGGTGGCCGCCGATCACGCGCCGGATGGCCTGACGGCATGACTCAAGCATTTGGCTGCCGGTGCGGATGGCGAATTCGCCCGAACTTGGCGGTGACTGGTGGAGGAAATCCGCCTCGCGGCCGAGTTCGGTTTCCTCGGTTTGGATGTATGCGAGCAAGGCCCGGATTTTGGTCATGCGCGGGTCCGGGTTTTCCATTTCGAGCGCCTCCCTGAGATTGCGTGCGAGTGCATTCTCCTCGATTTTGAGTGCATCGAGCCGGCGTTGGAGTTGATGGGCGGCGGGTTGGCCGATTTCCGCGATTTCCGCTTCGAGTTGTTGCAGTTTGGTTTCCGCCGCTGCGATCTGGCGCGCGAGAGCAGCGGTTTCATCGTTGTGGTTGGTCATGACGGGGTGGGGGCTGGAGACGCCTGTTGCAATCTAGCCGCGTGTGGCGGCGTCCGCCATTGGATTTCGCGAGGCCGGGTTTTCCCGGTGCGGTAGATCGCCTCACCAGTCGTCCGCGCGGCGCAGGTCCTCGTAATCCGGCGCGTAGATATTGAATTCGATGCGGCTGAATGCATCGGTGCGGAACGCGGCCGTGCCGAAATTCTGGCTGTAGCCGTGGAGCATGCCATCGCCGCCCCCATCCAGCCGGAACACCACCGAGGAGCTGTCGTCGAACCAGCACCGGACATCTCCCGCGTTGCGTTTGCAGCGTTCCGCATCCACGGGTTTGAGCAGCACGGTGCGCAGCCGTGCGACCGGCAGGCGGATTTCCCCCAGTGGTGTGTTGACGGTGATGATTCCGTTTTCAATCGAGCGGACTTCGCCGGCGAGCGAGTCGCCGTTTGCCAGTTCCATGCGTGTCCGGGTGGCCGGCGGACCATCGTTGCCGGTCTTGTTGTCGTCCGCGATGCCGGATCCGGGACGGGCGGGCATGGCCGGTCCTTGTCCGGGTGCTTCGGCATTCGCGTTGTCCCAGCGCGCGATGCGGATGTTGGAGATGCGGAGTGGCTGGGTGCTGCCGGAGACGAAGTGCAGGGCGCGACCGAACTGTTTGTCCGCCACATCCGGATCGTCCCATGTCTCGATGGTTCGGTCATCGACGAGCAGGGTCATTTTTCCGGAACCGGTGCTGGCGCGAAGTTCGATGCGGACCTTGTCCTTTTCCATGAGTGCCTGGGATTGGGCGCTGCCGAGGAAATTCTGGCTTTTGCAGTCGCGCAGGTGGACGCCACCCCGTTGGAAGGAAATCTCGTAGCCGGATGACGGGTTGTCGGTGGCGGGTTCGTCCGAGAACAGGATGACGCGCAGCCGGATGGAATCGCCTTTCCATGCCGCGTCGAACGAGAGCGAGCAATCGCCGGGCAGGAGGTCGTCGCGCGAGATGCCGCCCTCGCCCGTGGCGATGAATGACGACTGGCGGAAGCTCCATGGCCTCGGCCTTGATGACTGCCGCCAGCCCGACATGCCGGTGGGTCCGCGGTAGAGGAAGTCCGTGCGTTTCCCGATGCTGACGCCCGCCACCATCGGGCGCCTGAAGTTGAGCCGACCCGCGAACCAGGTGTCGAGTGAGACGGCATCCTCGGTGACGGCCACGAGTTCCCCGCGGATGACATCGCCATTGGTGAGGGTGACGGTGGTTTCGTGGCCGTGGGTCTGGCGTGGTGCTTGTGGCGGCACGGAGACTTCGAGCACCATGTCGGTCGGGAAAACAGCCGGGCGGGCGAGCAAGGGGGACTCCCAGCGGATCTCCCGCGGGGTGATTGATTGGGGCGCACCGGCGATGAGGTTGCCGTTTGCGAAGCGGATGAACGAATCCATGGCGCCTGCCGCGGCGCATGACGCGAGAACGGCGCCGATCGGAATGATGTGGCGGAGCAGTCTCATGGTTCGGGCGCGTTTCCTGTGGCGGCCGGCGGCCGTTCGATGGCCGACAGGCCGTCGCGCCGTAGCGTGAGTGTGCCTAACAGAGGGTGGCCGGCCTGCGCGGATTCACCGGCGAAGAGGCAGGATGAGACACCCAGCGATCCGTTGCCCTGCAAGCGCAGCACGAAGGGTTGTGTGGCGGCCCGTGGTGCAGCGGGCCCAGGGCCGCTGAAAAACACGGTGGACACATCCGCGCCGGGAATCGCCACCGGTTGTTGCTGGAAATCCGTTTTGAACATGAAAACCAGCCCGCTGCCATTGCCGCGGATTTCGATCAGGCGTCCGGTGAAACGGTCGTCCTCGCGGCTGATCAGGCTGTCGCTGCCGGGATCCCCGCGTTCCTCGGCGCGATGCCTGCGGTCGGAATCATCATGTTCCGTGATCTCGATGTCGCGGATTTCCTGCATGCTTCCCTTGGGGGTGTTGGAGGCCAGCGTGATGCCGCCGCCGTCCGGGATTCCGGCGATGGGGTCGGCGAACTCGCCCTCAGGTTCTCCATTGAGGGCGAGGGCAAGCCGTGCGGTGTCGCGGTTGACGAGGATTTCCACGCGGACGAGGCGGTCTGGATATTGATCCGGAGTGCGGTCGAGGATGGCGATGGTGTGGTAGCGTTTGCCGGTGGCGGACTCGCGTTTGATTTCCATGCCGGCGCCGCCGAACTGCAGGTAGTAACGGTTGCAGGCAGCACTGCCGGGCGCGAGCGGGTCGGCGAAGAAAACCTGGAAATTCGGGATCTGGGCATTCTGCCACACCAAGGTGAACCGCAGCGCGAAGCGGCGCGGCAGGTCGAACATCCGGGATGCCGCCGCGGGGCCTTGGGACACCATGGCGCCGCGCTCGAAGGTCCAGTTTCCGTGGTCTTCGGGATTGGCGGAGGACCATTCCCCGGGATTTCGCGGGCCCTGATAGACCAATCTGCCGCGGCGGATGCCCAGCTGCAGGGTTTTGACGTGTTCCCTCGGGATTTCCAGGCGGCCGGCCACCGGGGAGATGACTGTAAGGTGGCGGGAGCCGAGGTTCTCCACAGTGGCGGGCAGCAGGTCGCCGTTTGCAAGCTCGACCAACATGGGCGGTGGATCCGCCGCGGATGCCTGGTGGCTGAAGGTGATTTTGCCGACGGATGATCCGTTGAGCAGCAACGGTTCGGGTGTGAGCGGTGTGGCGAGCTCGACCACTCCGTCCGGCCCGAGGGCGCGCACGGTTCCGCTCAGGCGCGAGCCGCCGTCGGTGAGGACCACCTCGTCCGCGGCGGATGCCGCGAACGCGCAGGCCGGGATCAGCGGCGCGGCGCGCCAAAGGATGTTAGAAATCCGTGCTCCAATCATCGATGGGCGGGTGGTTTGCATTGAACTCGATCATCACGGCGGAGTCCATGGACAGGTCCAGCCTGCCGACGATCGGGCTCATCAGCGAGAGGGACTTGCCTTCACCTGGGACGGGCACGCCCGAGACCGAGCCGAGCGGCGATAGGCGCACGCGCAGGGTGTCTCCGGTGTTTTCCGCCGGCACGGCGAGTTGTGAGGATGCGAAGCGGATTTCCGCGACCTCGTCCGGCGGGAAGCGGAAGCGTCCGTGGCGGCCTTCGAACACGACGAGTCCGTCCGCATCGAGTCCCTCGACTTTGCCGGCGTAGCGGTCGGTGCCGTTGGTCATGAGCACCACGTCGCGGGTGGCCAGCTGGAGGCTGCGCGCGGAGTCCGGCATGCCGTTCCATTCGGAGATGATGATGTCGGAGATGCGGACCGGCGAGTCGCCGCCCTGGGCGACGAATCCGAAGCCGGGACCATCGGGTGTTTGGTTGGCGGGTTGCAGGGACATGTCGATGCCGTTCCACTGGGCGGTGAACTCGTCGTTGACGAAGAGGATGATTTCACCGGTGGTGCGGTTGCTGCGCAGCTCGATGCGAGCGCGGCCGGCATCGCCGAGGTGGATGTTCTCGCTGTTGAAGTTGTGCCGTTCGATCGAGGGTTCGCCGTTGGCGTCGATCGACGTGCGGACCAGTGTGAGGTAGTTGCTGTAGAGCATGAGCACCTGGCTGTTGCCGAACAGCCGCGGCAGGATGTTTGCATCGAGGTATGGGCCGCCGCCTTGCGCCGCCGCGCCATCGCGCCCGTGCTTGCCTGCGGGGTGGCGTGCGAAATCCGCGTTGATGGCGATGCCGACGTTGAGGCGGTTTTTCCATGCGAGGTCGAAGCGCAGCACCGATTGGACGGGCATGCCGCTTTTGCGGACCAGTGCGGTGCCTGTGAGCTTGTGCTGCCAGTGCCATGCGGCGCCGGAAAACGACCAGCGGCCGGGGGATGCCGCGGGCTGGTTTCCGCCGGGCAGGCCATCGGGGTGCGAGGGATGGATCATTTCCCATGCATCATCGGAGAACGGGCCGTGATAGTGGATTCTGCCACCCAGTGGATTCGGGGCCAGCAGGGTGATGTGTTCGCGCGGGATCCTCAATGTGCCTGCGTGTTCCGTCTGCAGGACGGCGGCGCGGTTGTCGAGTGCGACGAGGGTTCCGGGCAGTTGGTCGCCGTTGGTCAGTCCGGCATGGGAGAGCGTGCCGAGGGCTTTGAGCGGGCGGCCGCCGCGCAGGATGATATGCCGGATGCGGTTGGTGCGGAATGCCGCGGGTTCCGCGAGATCCTGGTTGCGCCAGATCACCTGCGGGCCCTCGCGCATGCCATCGAAGCTGCCGCGCAGCTGGTCGTCATTGTTGAAACGCAGCATGTCCGGCAGGTCCGCGGCGCAGGCCGCGGCCATGGATGCGAGCAGGGTGATGGCCGGTTGGCGGATCATTTCTCGTAGATCGGCAGGTAGCGGTAATTGAGCGCGAGCGACAGCAGGGCGCCGGCCGTGTTGAAGGAAGGTCCCTGGTTTCCGGGAAACGATCCGTCGGGCGCTTGGATGGTGGCGAGGTAGCGGATGTTGCGTTCGTTCCAGTCGCGCCAGATTTTCTCGTCCGCATGGAACAGTGCCTGGGCCATGTAGTATTCGTAATAGTAGGGATAGTAGCGGTCGCGGTAATCGAGGTTCCTGTTGAGGTAATCCAGGCTCGCGCGGTAGCCCTTGGAATCCCTCTCCTTGGCCAGCGAGAAGCAGAGCAGGCCGACGGCGGTGAGTGTGGGTTTGCCGCCGGATGCGGAGGTGTAGCCGTAGGCGCCGTCGCTGTTGCGGTTGTTGGCGAGGTAGGCGAGGCCTTTGCGGATCGCCTCGTCGGGCACCGCGAGTCCGGCATTGCGCGCTGCGAAGAGCGTGACGAGCTGGCAACCGGTGACGGTGGTGTCGGCATCGCGGCTGTCCGGTGTGTAGCGCCATGCGCCGAAGCGGTTTCGTTTTTGAGAGCCGAGGATGAGCTCGGTCGCCAGTTTGAGGGCTGGGGCGATTTCCGGGTTGTCGACCATGCCGTAGGCTTCGGCCAGCGCCTTGGTGGCGAATGCGTGGTTGTACATGCTGGAGCCGATGTAGCCGTTTTTGGGATTTTGCTGGGAGAGGATGAATTCGATACCCTTGCGGATGCGGGGTGCGTGGGGTCCGTTCACCGGATCCACGCCGTAGGCGAGGAAGGCCGCCACACACAGACCCACCACGCCGGGTTCCGCGCCGACGCTGTCGTTCCATGCTCCGTTTTCGTTCTGGGTGGAGGCGAGGTATTCGAGGCCTTTTTCATAGATCAGGCCGGCTTGGGCTGGAATCGTGTCATCGATGCGTCCCGCGAAGTCCTGCGCGCGGATGGTGGCGGCCATGGCGAGAAGCATGGAGGAGTGCCGGACGAGTTGTGTGAGCAGGCGGTTCATTTGGCATCCGGCTGCAGGCCGCGGTTGTATGCATCGAAGGCTTTTCTGAATTCGGCGGGGATATCCCTGCCCGCGGTGCCGGAGGCTTTGGGCACCCGCCGCTGCGAGCTGCCGCTTTGGGTATCGCCTCCGGCCGCATCGTTGGTGGAATCCGACAAGCCGGAGGATCCCTTGCCGCCGCTGTCTCCGGCCTGTCCGTCCTTGCCGGGTTTCGCGGCACCGGTGCCCGGTGTCTTGCCCATCATGCGTTCCAGCATATCCATCATTGCTCCGCCGGACTTGCCGCCGCCGCCCTGGCTCTGGCGTTGTTTGGCGGCGGCATGGATTTTCTCGATGATTTCCGTCTGGGCGGCGATGGTTGCGCCGCCGGTATCGGCTTGCGCAAGGCGGTCGGTGGCCTCGTCCATGATTTCCTCGACCTTTTCAAGCAGTTCGATCACCGCGGGCACGGTTTGTTCGATGACAAGCTGTTGGACATCGGCGGAGAGTTCATCCTGGTCATCGGCGAGTCGTGAGGATCCCTCGCGGTGGAGCGCGAGGTGATCGGGATCCTCTCCGGCGGCCGGGGAGGGGACGAGCGGCAGGAGGAGGAAGCCGATGGTCAGGGGTGTTTTCATGGCTGGCCGGAGTCCGTGGTGCCGGCGGGGGCATCGCGGCGGAGTTGTTCAAGCGTGCGGGTGCGGGCGCGCAGATCCTGTTCCTGCTGGATCATTTTCATGACGCGCAGCATGAATTCGAAATCCTCGTCCTCGGCGTCCGGAGCGCCGCCGCCGCCACCTCCGGCACCGCCCGCGGCATTCTTTTCCGCCTCGAGTTTCGCGGCCCATTCGTTGAGTTTTTCCGCCCACATGGCGGATGCCTCGGCGGCCTCGTAGCTGTGGTTCTCCGAGAGTTTGCTGCGGATGTGGCTGAGCGCGGTATCGATGCCGGAGGCGCGCATTTCCTCCATGATTTTGAGGAACGGTTCGTTGCGGGTGCGGGCGTGGAAGTGTCCCAGGTCCTCCTGGATCCAGCGCACATCGGATGCGGTTTGCGCCTGTTGGCGCGAGTTTTCGGTGAGGCGGCGCGAATCGGACGGGTCGAGCGTGCCGCTGGTGACGCCGAGCATGCGCGAGAACGCCTCCTTGAGGGAGGCGACGATGCCGATTTGTTCGGTAGCGGCCTTTTTCAGGCGGTTGACGAAGGTGCCGGCTTCGAAGCGGCGGTTGGCATCGTTGGCCTGGTTGACGGCCTCCTGCATTTTGGCGACGACCTTCTGTTGTTGTTCGACGGCGCCGGTGATGTCCTGATTGGTTTTTTCCGGGGTGTTCGACGCCTGTCCGGCATCGGCGAGTTTGCGGTTGACCTCCGGGATGTCATGATCGGCGAGTTCCTGCATGGATTTGAGCGCGTCCGCCATTTTGCGCAGGGTGTCCTTGTCGATTCCGCCGTTGCGTGCGGCGTCGCGCATCAATTGTTCCATGTCCTGCCTAAGTGTTTCCATGCGGCTCCGGCTTTCACTCTCCTCGCGTTCCTGCTGTTGGATCCGGGCGCGGTTTTCCGGGGTCTGGAGTTCCGTTCCGCCGAGTTTTTCAAGCCGCTGGTTTTCATCTAACAATTCCAGTTCCCGCCGTGCGAGATCCTCGAGTCCGGTGATCTGGCGGTCGAAGCGATTCTTGAGCATCTGCGCGTGTTCATCGCGTGTGAGCACATGGAGGATGACGGGTTCGGAATGGATGCGGCCGCGTTGCGGGAAATGGTCCTCGGTGAATCCGCGGAGGGTGATTTTCTGGGGCGCGATGCCGAAGGCTGCGGGGGAGAATGACGCGGTCGTGAGCGAGCGGCGTTCTCCGGCGGCGGCCGAGCCGAGCGGCAGTTCGCCTTTGGCCGGCGTCCCGCCGCTGGGAGTGGTGAACTCCCCGCTCCATTCGATGCCCGAGGCCTTGATTCCGAAATCGTCCTCCGCCAGCAGGTCGAAGCTGATGGTTTCCTCCGGCAGCATCACCATCTGGCGGTCGATTCCCTGGAGATAACATGACGGGGGTGCGTCCTTCGCCGCATCGACCCGCACGCGGAAACCGGGACCGCCGGAGAGCCCGTGGAGGTCTTTCCATGTGAAGGGGATTTCAAACGGCAGCACGCCCACCTCCAGATCCGGGGTGGATGCCAGCACACCGGAGACCGTGAGTCCGCCGCCTGCGGGGCGGTGGCCGGTGGCGGCTCCGCCGTGTTCGTCCTGCAGACCGCGTGTGGGGCCGAACGATGCGCCTGCCAGCGGGCGGTTCATTTCAAGTTCGATGCGCACTTTGCTGCCCTCGACGGCACCCAGCACTCCGGCATTCAGATCGGCGTTGTGGGTTTGGAGGCCGAGGTATGCCGGTGGTGTGATGATGGCGCGCACCTTGTTGGCGGATGGCCGCTGGAGCGGTTCGATGCGCAGTTCGTGGCGCAGGTCGCCGATGCGGAAAACGATCACGCCCGGGTCCTGTTGGCCGGGAAAGGTGAAGTGGTATCGGCCGGAATCGAGTTTGCTGTGCACGGCGGGTTGCAAGCCGTAGCGGCCGGACGCGTGTTGCGGCCGTTGTTCGGAATCCGCGGCGAGTTTGAGTTCCACGTCGAAGGCCTCGCCGTAGGCGACCGCGCGGTGAAGCGGTGGCTTTTCAAGCCGGGTGAACGTGTAGCGCTCGGTATCCGAGAGTGGCAGCAGCCAGCGGTGCAGCGCATTGATTCCGGCGCGTGGTGCGAGCATGCATGTGCCGGCGGCGGCGATGGCCAGCAGCATGGCCGCGAGTGCCCAGCGGCGGTGCCGTTGGGGTGGCAGTGCCTCGTCGAGTTTGCGGCGTCCGGTTTCCGCGGCCACCGCCTCCATGGCCGCCTCGCGCAGTCTGGGTGAGAGTGTGTCCGGGCTGTCATGCTGGTTTTGGAGTTCGATCACGCCCAGCAGGCGGTCGCCGAGGCCGGGGTAGCGTTTGGCGATCAAGCGTGCGAGCTGGGTCTCCCGCCGTTGCCGCCAGACCCAGCGGTGGAGCCAGTAAGGGGCGAATCCCGCGAACAGCGAGATTCCTCCGGCCAGGATCAACAGGCGCGCCCAGCCGGGTGTTTGCAGCATGCGGTCCAGCCCGTAGACGAGGAGGAAGGAAACCAGCAGGCCGATCACTCCGGCAGCGATGGCCTCCATGATTTTCACCCGCCACAAATGCTTGCGGAAATCCGCAAGCTGCCTGTTCAGCGACTCGGGGATCACGATCTTGGCCGGCTGGGGTGGATCGCTCATGGGCACGACAAGTCCGGCCGTATGCCGGGCATGCGGGAAAGTTCCAGAAGAACCGGGGTTCTTCCAGCGGAATTTCCCTGCCGGAGTCTTTCCGGTGTCTTTGTTTGCCGGGCGTGTGAACCGCTGTTGCGCTTGTGGTGGATCTGCTGGCGCGGGTCATGGAGACATTCATTGCCCGCCGCCGGTCTTGCGTTCCAGCGCGGCGTCCATCGCCTGCTCCACGAGACGTGCGGCGAGCGCCTCGGTGGCGCTGTCGAGGCGTTGCACCGCCGCCTTGAGCGGGTTGGCCGCGCCTGCGCTCAGGGTGGCCCGGACCGCCCGGGCCGCGGCTTCGATTTCCCCGCGTTCGTTCTCCGTTGCGAGCCCTTGTGCAAGTGCGGATTCCACGGCGGGCAGCAGTTCCTCCGCCTTGAGTCTGGCCTCGGTGAAAACGCGCTCCGCCATGTCGGTGAAGGCATGTTCCACGGATTGCGAGATCATGGTTTCCACGGATTGGTCGTCCACATTCACTGCGGCGTTGCCGAGTTTCACGATGGTGTCATGGCCGGTGGCGATGTCGCGCGCGAGCACTTCGAGGATGCCGTTGGCATCGATTCCGAACTGCACGCCGACCCGTGCCTGTCCTTTCGGGGCGGGGGAGAATGCCACGTCGAAGTCGCCGAGCGGCCAGTTGTCGCGCGCCATTTCGCGCTCTCCCTGGAGCACGCGCACGCGCATGGCGGTCTGGCCGTCCGCTGCATTGGTGAACATCTCGCCGGCCTTGCACGGGATGGTCGTGTTGCGCGGGATCAGCACGTTCATCAATCCGCCGAAGGTCTCGATGCCGAGGCTCAGCGGGGTCACGTCGAGCAGGATCATGCGGCGCAAGGCCCCGCTCATCACGCCGGCCTGGATAGTCGCGCCCAAGGCGATGGACTCATCCGGGTGTTGGGAGAGATCCGGTTCGCGTTTGAAAAGCTCCGCCACGGCGCGGCGGACTGCGGGGATGCGCGAGCTACCGCCGACCAGCACCACCGCATCGAGATCCTCCGGCTTGAGTGCGGCGTCTGCCAATGCCTGGCGGCAGTGGCGCAGTGTCCGGCCGATCCATGGTGCTGCGAGTGTTTCAAATTCCCGGCGTGTGATGATTTGTTCGATGCTTGCCATTCCATCGTGAAACGGCAGTTGGAAAACCGCCTGTTCGCGATCCGAGAGAGCGCGTTTCACCCGTTCCGCCTCCGCCATGCAGCGCACACGCGCGGATCCGGTGGTTTCATCGAGCCCGGACATCTCCTCCACCCGGCGCAGCAGGAGTGCGTCGAGATCGTCACCTCCGAGGGAGGTGTCGCCATGGGTGGCGAGCACCTGGAACACCCCGTCGCGCATTTCCAGGAGGGTCAGATCGAAGGTGCCGCCACCGAGGTCATAGACGGCGACGCGTGCGTGATCGCCGAGTTTGTCCATGCCATAGGCCAGTGCCGCCGCGGTCGGCTCGTTGAGGATGCGCACCACTTCGAGGCCCGCCAGTTCGCCCGCGCGTTTGGTGGCGGCGCGCTGGGCGTCATGGAAGTAAGCGGGCACGGTGATGACGGCGCGGGTGATGGTGGCCTGCATCCGCCATTCGGCGGTGCGTTTCAATTCACGCAGGATTTCTGCGCTGATTTCCTCCGGCGATTTGCCGAGCACGCGTGGCAGGCCGTCGGGCCCGGGTGTGACTGGCAGCGGGAAATGATCGTCCAGTTCGTCCATTCTCCGGCCGATGAGCCGTTTGATGCTGGTGACCACGCGGTCCGGTTCCAGAGTGCGGCGGCGCATGGCTTTCGCGCCCGCCTCCATGGATCCGTCGTGGCCGATCCAGACCGCGCTGGGGATGATGCGCCTGCCTTCGCCGTCGGCCAGCAGGATGGGGAACCCGGAATCCACCACGCCCACGGCGGAGTGGGTGGTTCCGAGGTCGATGCCAAGAATCATCTCGCTCATGCTGCGGCGACTCTCGCGGTCGTCGCGCGGCGCGTCAACGCCCGGGCAGTGGGATGCGTGCACACCGTGTGGATATCAATCCTCCGTTTGGCAAAATCCGGTGTCCTCAAGCAGTTCCCCCTGTGTCAGGGCATGGTTGGCAAGGGTGTCGCAGCGTTCGTTTCCGGCGTGTCCGGCATGTCCCTTGACCCAGTGCCAGTGGATCCGGTGTGGTGCCATGGCATCCGCCAGCCTGCGCCACAGGTCCTGGTTTTTGACTGGTTGTTTGCCGGCGGTGAGCCAGCCGCGGCGTTGCCATCCCTCCAGCCAGCGATCCTTGAGGGCATGGACGAGGTATTTGGAATCCGAGTGCAGTTCCACCTCGCAGGGTTCCGACAGCAGTTCGAGTGCGGCGATGGCGGCGCGCAGTTCCATGCGGTTGTTGGTGGTGAGCCGGTAGCCGGCGGAGATTTCCCTGCGGTGGCTGCCGCTGGTGAGGACCGCGGCGTATGCCCCGGGGCCGGGGTTGCCCTTGCAGGCGCCGTCGGTATGAATGACCACCTTTTTCATGCCGTGTGGGCCTGCATCAGACCTACGGATGCGGGTCCCCGGCCTCTGGTGCGAGCAGGCCGCAGCGCACCAGAAAGCGGTCCGCGGCCTGGATGGTGAGTTCGAAATTCCGGTGGCTCACATTGAAGTTGAAGAAGCTGTGATCCTCTTTTTCGAAATCGACAAGTTCGCAGCAATTTCCGCGGAAGCGCATCCGGCGGCGGAAGCGCTCCACTTCGCCGCATGGCGTGATGCGGTCGGCCCTGCCGTGGAAGAGGATCATCGGCGGCAGTTTGCGGCGCACCAGTGAGGAGGGGCTCAGGCGTTTGGCGGCGCGCTTGTCCGGGAAGCGGCTCATTGCCTGGTCGTTCGACATGGCATTCACCAGCGCGCTGAAGAGGACCAGCGCCTGCGGGCGGCAGTCGAGTCCGTCCACCGGCGGCATCGCCTTGGGCTTCGGCATCGCGGTGAGCAGCGCCAGCAGCGCGCCGCCGCCGGAGCCGCCGGCGATCACGCGGTCGGGGTCCAGGTTGAAGGTGTCCGCATTGTGGCGCAGCCAACGGATCAGGTCGCGGGCGTCTTCGACCGCCTCGGCCGGGCCGGTGCCATGGCGTGCGCTGGTGCGGGTTTCGGCGGCCACCGCCACCGCGCCGCGGCTGGCGAAATGGAGGCAGTGCGGGACGAACTGCGTGGGCGTGGGGCTTTCCCAAAAGCCGCCGTGGAAGAACACCACCACCGGTCTTGGCGGGCCGGCGAGCACATCGGCGGGAAGGAACACGTGTGCCTGGATCTGTCCCTGCGGGCGTTCCTGATAGATGTAGGTAGCCGCATCCTTCAGGATTTCCCTGTCACGCGCCTCTCCGATGGGCGCCACTTTCCTCAATATCCGGCTCATGCGATGCGAAGCGGCCACCGGATGATCGCGGGCGGCGTGCGATTTGTTTGTTGTGAAACCACCGGGCTTGTCCAATGGTTTCGCCCATGATCCGCATGATTTGTGCCACCGCGCTGGCCATGACGGCAGCCTTGCCCGCTGATGAGGCACTGCGCTCCGGGCTTGAAAAGTCCTACAACATCTGGCGCGACTCCATCATCCGCCGCGATGCCGCCACTTGGCAGCGGGTGACCGCGCCGCACCGCCGTATGGAGGTGAAAAACCGGATTGTTTCGGAGAAGCGCGCGTTTCCGGCGGCGGTTTTCGACCTGCCGGCGCCGCCGCCGCCGCTTGCGGGTCTCAAGTTTCTCGAGGCCACGCGCAACGGTCCCACCGCCAAGGCCTCGTATTTCGGGAAAATCGACTTTGGCGTGGGCGGCACGCCCAGTGACAACCTGCTCGTGTTGTCCTTCGTGCAGGGTGCTGCGGGCTGGCTCTACGACCGCGCGGATTATGTGAACCTCGCGGCCCTGCCCGCGGTGCGCAAGGAACTCGCTGCTGGGGATCTCCGATACCTCAGGGAAACCCCCGAGGCCCGCGCATCGGGCGTGGTTCCGCCCACTCCGGTCGAGGCGCGCCCGGCCAGATACATCGCCAAGGTTTACGTTTTCTGCCCCGGCCGCGAGGTGCAGGTGCAGGTGAACAAGATCAGCCGCCACCGCTTCGCCAACGCCAAGGAGGCGGAAATTGTCATCGGTGGCGCGGTGGACGGCCCGAACGAAGTGCAATTCTCCACCCGCAGGCTCGAGGGCGCCACCGGCCGGGAGGCCATGGCCATCCGCGTTTACCTGATGTCGGAGACTCCCGGCGTCAAGCCGCTCAAGGTTTATGAATACCTGGTTCCCGAGAAGGGTCAGGCCAAGCCTTTTGGGACCGCG
>JBIJBN010000097.1:0-6916 GCA_044345175.1 Luteolibacter sp. | reverse complement strand
TTTGCCCAGCGGGCCGCGCGGCAGCGGCCGCATCCGGAGTGCGCCACGCAGCCTGCGGAAACCGGGAGCCTCGGCCTGATACGCGGCCAGCGCGGCATCCGCGGCCGGGCCGTCATGCGCCGCGTCAAACACCGGCACCAGCGCGTGCCCGGCGCGGGCGTCCGGCACCGCCACCACCGCGAAGGATCCCGGCGCGAGCGCACCGCCGGACAAACGCGCCAGCTCGCGCTCGACCGCCGCGGGGTCCACCAGCTCACCGAGTATCTTCACCAGCAGGTCGGCACGGCCGATGGGTGTTAGAAATCCATCGTCCAGCGCCACCATGTCCTGGGTCTGGTGCCAACCGGGCGGCCGCGGCTCGAAACACCAGCTGCGGCCGTCATTCCGGAGAATGCCGGAAAACAACGCTTCGCCGTCGATGCGCAGCCGCCCGTCCGGCGTGACGTCCGCGCGCCATCCGGACAACAGGCGCAGCGGTGCCGGCTGATAGGGACGGTCCAGCGCGGACCATTCCTGCGTGGCCACCTGTGATGCCGCCTCCGTCATGCCATAACTCGCCAGCACCGGCCAGCCGAGCGCGCGCACGGCCTGCCCGGTATCCGTGTCAAGGCATCCGCCACCCACGACCACGGCTTGCAGGCCCGGCGGCGCCTGCACCCGCATGCGCGCCAGATCATGCGCCTGCGTGGGGACCAGCGAGGTGTGCGTGACCCGGTTCTCCGCCAGCCATGAAGCGAATGCGGCCGCATCCCAGCGGCGGCCGAAGCATGCCAGGCGGCATCCCGCCTGGCGCGCGCGCGCCGCCACACCGAATCCGCCGACATGCCGTGACGGCAGCGCGAGTCCCCAGCACGATGCGCGCGCGACATCGAGATGGGCGTTCACCGCCGCCGCGGATGCCAGCAGGGCGCGTTTCGAAAGGGCGATCCATTTGGGCGTGCCGGTGCTGCCGGAACTCGCGAACAGCACGTGCCCGCGCAGCGGCTCAATCGATGGCACGCCACCGGGAAAACCACCCGCCGCAACCGGCGTGGCGTCATTCCAAAAAACGGGATCAATCAGTAATGACGGGTCCATGGCAGCGCATCCAGCAGGTCGTCGAACCCCAGCCCGTGCCCGCCCGGCGGCTGGAACACCGGCGACCAAGGCCCGAGCATCATCGTGAAATCACATGTCTCGAAAAGATGGTGCGTCTGCAACCCGCAGATCCCGACCAGCCCGGGAAATTGCAAGCCCAGCCGTGCCGCCTCCCATGCCGCGAACGCCTGTCCCAGCGGATGGTCCATGTAGCTTGTCACCACCACGCGCTGGCCGTGGCGCAGGGCCGCGCCGCCTAACAGAAACGGCTCGTCCACCGCCGGCTTGACCACCATCACCTGCGCGGCAGCGGCGTGCGGCGCGGCTTCACGGTCCACCGCCAGCGGCACCCGTGTCCCGCGGTGCAGCGCCGTCCATGTGGAGTCCGCGTAGGCGCAGGGATCCTCCGCGAAATCGATGGCTGCGCGGGTTGCGCCGGCAAGCGCATTCAGGAAACCGGCCGCAGCGGCGGGTTCGGGCGCCTCGTTGAAATCCAGCCGCCACTTCACACCGGGATTCGCCGCGCTCATTTCATCGAGAAACCCGATCTCCGCCGCGGGATGATTTCCCACCTTGAGCTTGATGATGGAAAACCCGGCCTCGAGCGCGCGCTCCACGCCGTCCGCGCGGGCGAGCGTCAGCGTGGCATGGCTCTCCGGCACCTCCATGTCCTCAAACAGCGAGTGGCCGTGGCGCCGCGCCGCGCGGTCATACGCGGCACAGCGCAGCGCACGCCTCACGATCTGCCTGCTTTGCGCGCCTGCCAGGTCCTCAAGGCATTTTTCCAGCGGCGGATCACCGAGCTCGGGCCACGGATGGATGCAGCCGTAGCCTCCATCTGCCTGGATCAGCACGCCCTCGAATTCCCGCCGCTTTGAGACCGCATTGAGAAAACCTCGCGCCTTGAGGCGGTAGCGCGAGATCATGGGTTTATGCTCCAGCGGTTCGATCACCCCGCAATGGATAGACCATCCGCGGCCGTGTGACAACCGCCCGCCCGATCCCCTTGGCGGCGGACCCGCGCCTCATCCGTTGTCGAGGCGTTTCACAAACTCATCGAGCAGCGACTTGAGACGCGGCTCCGGCGCGATGGCGGTGGGTTTGTCAAAGCCGATCCAGATCGCGGTGGCGCCGCTGGGGCCGAGCCGCAAGGTCCATGCATCCCGCTCGGAACCGGTCGCTCCGGTGAAGGTGCGTGTGTCATTCCTGCTCGAAAGCACGCCCGCGGCGTCGAGCGCGGCAGCCGGCCCGAGCGCCGCGCTGAGTTGCGGCCGGGCGGTGTGGATCACGGCGCCGGACGACTCGCGGATCTCCCGGATGAGATACGGCTTCGGGCGTTTGCCGCGGTTGCCGAGCGTGGCGAGACCCACCGACATCTCCATCGGCGTGGCCGCCACCGCGCCGCGGAACAAATCCTCGGTCCGCAGAAAGGGCCCGGCGATGCCGCAGCGCTTGGCAATGCGCTCGACCTCGGCCGGGCCGATCTGGCGGCCGGTCTGCACCGGCTTGCCGGGAAGCACGAGTTTGCCGCGCTCGGCAGCGGCGGCGGCGATGAACGGCTCGAATGCCGATCCCAAGTCGCGCGAGGATCGCGTGCGGTCGAATGCCGAATGCGCGAAATCGCGCCCGCCGATCAGGGCCAGCACCCCACCGGTGCGCGTTTCTGTGGTGATGGCGGCGAACTGGACGTATCCCGGCGTGGTGCCCGCCACATGACCGCTGTGCACGGGATGGGGCCATGATGGCTCGGACTCGAGCGCCGCGACGGCATGGTTCAGCTCGTTTTCGAGCCGTTGTTGCCAGCCGGCGTCGAGCGTGGTGTGGACGTGCAGCCCGCCGTGCCTGACATGCCGCTCGTCGAGAATGCGGTCGAGCTCGCGGCGGACCGCCTGCAGCGCGTAGGATGTCTGGTTCTCCCGCCTTTCATCATCCGCCAGTTTCAACGGTTCCGCGGCGAGGGCGGCGCGGCGGGTTTCGTCGATGAATCCCATCCCGGCCATGCGCACGAGTGTCTGGTTGCGCTCGCGGACCGCGGCCTCCGGATTGCGCAGCGGCGAAAACGCATGCGGACCGCGGATGATGCCCGTGACCAGCGCGCACTCGCCATCGGCCAGCCCGCGGGTGGTCTTGCCGAAGTAGGTGCGAGCCGCCTGCTCGATGCCGTCGGCCCCGGAGCCGAAGTAGATGCGGTTGAGATAGTGGGTGAGGATCTCGTCCTTGCTGTAGTGCGCCTCGAGCCGCAGCGTGAGTGCGATTTCAAGCAGCTTCCGGTGCAATGACTTCTCGCGGATATCATAACTGTTTCGCGCGAGCTGCATGCTGAGGGTGGATGCGCCCTGGGTGTAGTCACGGTCCCTGATGTTCCTGAGTGTGGCCCGGACGAGGCCGCGGAAGTCCACGCCGTGATGCTCGAAAAACCGTGCGTCCTCACGCGCAAGCAGCGCTTTCACCAGGAAGTCCGGGATATCCTCCCTGCGCACCAGCCTGCGGCCCGCCCCGCCCGGCGCGGCGATCTCCACGCCCCTGCGGTCGTAAAACACAGTGCCCGCCGGCAACCGCGCCACCTCGTCCAGGTCGAAGCGCATCGCCAGCATGAAGTAGAAAAACGCGACACCCGAGCCGGCCACCGCGGCCACCACGCCGAGCCGGAAGATCCAAGCCGCCGGACCGTGCAGGAACCGCGGAAGGCAGCGTTTCCAGAGCGGCGGCGGGGTGATGGGGCGCCAAGTGGACATTGCGGGAATCTGATGACTCGGGACGGATGCCGTTTATTCGACCGGCAGCGCGCGCGGAGGATCATCCTCGACCGGTGTGGCACGCGGCGCTTCGGCTGGCGGCGTCACCGGCAGCGCGCGCGGAGGATCGCCGCCGGACGGAGGCGCGGGCGCAACCCCGACCGCCACCGCACGCGCCGGGTGGATCGGACAGAAATCGGCCTCTGGCAGCGCGATGTCCGCCGGCACCTCGTCGGCATGGGCGGTGCCCGCCTCCGCGCAGCCACTGGTCGCGAGCTTGCCCGAAAGGCGGCAGACGTGCTGCGTCACCAGGTTCGAACGTGTATGCAGCGCACCCGCCTTGTAGCCGAGGCGGTCCGCGGTCTTCATGATCTCCACCCACACCGGCAGCGAGAGCACCGATCCGAACCCGCCGTGGATGGTCCGGCGGGGCTGGTCGAAGCCGGACCACACCGCACAGGTGAGCGACGAGGTGTAGCCGGCGAACCACGCGTCCTTGAAATCATTGGTGGTGCCGGTCTTGCCGCCGCAGGGTTTCCCGAAACCCAGCCTTCCAACAGACGCGGCGGTGCCGCGGGTGGCCACCTCGTTGAGGATGCGCGAGACCGACCATGCGGAGCCGGCGGATGCCGCCTGATAGGAAAGCGGCAGCGTGGAATAGAGGACATTGCCCTCGCGGTCCCTGATTTCCGAGACCAGATACGGCCGGTAGCGCACGCCATCGTTGGGGAAAATCGTGTATGCGGTGGCCACCTCCCATGGACTGGCCTCCCACGAGCCGAGGAAGGACGCCGGGTTCTCCGGCATCGGTTTGGAAAACCCCGCCTTGGCGGCCACCCCGCGCACGCGCGAAATGCCCGCATGGTTGCCGACGCGCACCGACATCGTGTTGCGCGAGCGGATCAGGCCGTATGAGGCGGGCAGCATGCCGCCGAACCTGCCGTCGGCATTGCGCGGCCGCCACGTGCCGCCGCCCTTGATTTCGCCGGGCTGGATCGGGCCGTCGCTGACCGGCGTCTCGGGGCGCAGGCCATGATCGAAGGCGGTGAGATAGACAAACGGTTTGAAGATCGATCCGATCTGGCGCCTGGCGTCCTTGGCGCGGTTGAAGCGCGACTCGTTGGCATTGCGCCCGCCGATGATGGCGAGCACCGCGCCGGTCCGGTTCTCGACGACCACGGCGGCACCCTGCAGGTAAACCGGTTCGCCGCGTGTCTCCGGCGGCAGTTTCAGCCAGGCGGCGCGGGTGGTGTGGGCGTAGCCGCGCAGGCGTTCGATTTCGGTGAGCCTGCGGTCGAGCGCCTCCTCGCCCTTTTGCTGGAGGCGCATGTCGATGGTGGTGATGATTTCCAGCCCGCCGAGTGCGATATCCTCTTTTTCGAGGATGATTTCGAGGTCGCGGCGGATGGCGTCCATGGCGAACGATTCGCGCGCGGCGCGGCGGATTTCGGGACGGACATGGATCGGTTCCTTTTTGGCCGCATCCGCATCGGCGCGGGTGATCGTGCCCGCGTCGATCATCCGCTCCAGCGTGGTGTTGCGTTCGCGCACGGCCGCCTCCATCGAGCGGAACGGATTGAACGAGTCCGGCCCGCGGACGATGCCCGCGAGCAGCGCGGACTCGGAAAGTGTGAGTTCGGACGGGTGTTTCTCGAAGTAGATGCGCGCGGCCTCGCCGACGCCCTTGATCTGGCGGCCCCAGTTGATCTGGTTGATGTAGGCTTCCAGGATCACCTCTTTTTCAAAAGCGGCTTCGAGACGGAAGGCGATGGCGATTTCCAACAGCTTGCGGTCGAGCTGGCGCGGAAGGTCGCCGCGCCGCTCGCCGCGCTTCAGCTGGAAGATGTCGGAGACCAGCTGCTGGGTGATCGTGGAGGCACCCTCGCGCTTGCCTTGGAAGTTCTTGGTGATGGCGCGCGCGATGCCGATCAGGTCGATGGCATGATGGGTGAAAAACCGCTCGTCCTCGCGCGCGAGAATCGCCATGAGGAAACTTCCGGAAACCTGGCTGAGCGGCACCACCGAGCGTTTCTCGCCATGGATCCGCCCGATTTCCTCGCCCATGCGGTCGCGGATGATCGAGCGCTCGGGCATCGCGTGGATGCGCGACAGGTCGTAGTTCCGGGCGCGGCTGCCGTAGACCAATGCGAACAACAACAGCGCGTAGAGTCCGGCGACGACCGGATAACCGACCGCCCTTGCCAGCAGCCTTGCCAACAACCCGAGCCCGCCCGTGAGCAGGCGGAACAGGTGGAACGGCCAGAACAACAGCAGCGAGACGGCACCCGGAGTGCGTCCCCCCGGCTGCGGCTTGCGGCGGCGCCTGTTTTCCTGCGGGGTGCTTTTCGGCATCGGCAGCCGGATGCTAAGCGAGGCCGCCGCTTCAATCCACCATTGATTCCCGCCGCCTGCCGGGCTGGATTTGCGGTGGCGCGCGCCGCCGAACCTGCTTTGTTTGGCGCGGCCATGAACGATCTTCTTTTCGAACCCCTCCGGGCGGGTGCGCTGTGCCTGCCCAACCGCATCGTGATGGCGCCGCTCACGCGCTGCCGCGCCTCCTCGGGCCGCGTGCCGAATGCCATGATGGCGGAGTATTACGCACAGCGCGCGTCGTTCGGCATGATCCTGACGGAGGCCACCTCCGTGAGTCCCGAGGGCGTGGGCTACCCGGACACGCCCGGCATCTGGTCCGAGGCACAAACCAACGGCTGGAAACACATCACCACCGCCGTCCACCGGGCCGGCGGCCGCATCCTCCTGCAGCTATGGCATGTCGGCCGGATTTCCGATCCTTGTTATCTCGATGGCCGGAAGCCCGTCTCCGCCAGCGCGGTCAAGCCCGCCGGCCACGTCAGCCTGCTGCGCCCGGAAAAGGAGTTCGTCACGCCGCGCGCGCTGGAGGAGGCTGAAATCCCCGCAATCATCGGGGCTTATCGCACGGGCGCGGAAAACGCGATGAAGGCCGGCTTCGACGGGGTGGAAATCCACGGCGCCAACGGCTATCTGATCGACCAGTTCCTGCAGGATTCGACCAACCGCCGCACCGACGGCTACGGCGGCTCCATCATCAACCGCGCGCGGTTGATGATGGAAGTCACGGATGC
>JBIJBN010000096.1:0-6994 GCA_044345175.1 Luteolibacter sp. | reverse complement strand
GACGGACTCACCGGCAATCCGCGGTCACGCCGCCACATCGTCTCGGCATGGAATGTCGGCCAGATCCACCAAATGGCGCTGCCCCCCTGCCACCTGTTGTTCCAGTTTTACGTGCACGAGCCGGACGATGGCGGGCGCCCCGGGCTCTCCTGCCAGCTCTACCAGCGCAGCGCGGACTTGTTCCTCGGCGTGCCGTTCAACATCGCCTCTTACGCCCTGCTCACCGCGATGGTCGCCCATGTCTGCGGCTATGAGCCGCGCGAATTCATCCACACTTTCGGCGATCTCCACCTCTACACCAACCACCTGGAACAGGCGCGCCTCCAACTCGCGCGCGATCCCCGCCCGCTTCCACAACTGTGGCTCAACCCCGAAGTGCGCGACATCGATGCCTTCACCATCGGCGACATCCGGCTTGATGGCTACGACCCCCATCCCCACATCCCGGCCAAGGTGGCGGTGTGAGCGGCTCCGGGGGCCACAGGGCGATGGCTCAATTGCCGCAAAAGCGCTCGTTCCATGCGTCTTCAAGCGATGACCGCAGCTTGAGATGCGCATAATGGAGGCGCGAACGGATCGTGCCCTCGGAGGTCTTGAGCAAAGCGGCGATCTCGCCGTGGGTCATGCCCCCGATGTCAAACATCATGACCACTCTCCGGTGGGCTGCGGAGAGTTTCCCCATGGCCTCGCCCAAGGCCGTCTGCAACTCGTGCAGCCCGGCCTGTCGCCCGGGGTCTGCAGCGCGGCTGCCAGACTCGAAGAGAAGTTGTCGGGCTTCGCAAACCTCATCCGTGAGTGAAACCGCGCCGGAAACGCGGTTGCGCCGCCTGAGGAAATTGAGCGCATGATTCACGGCGATGCGGCGGATCCATGTCTTGAACGACGATTCCCCGCGGAATCCGTCGAGCGATTGATAGGCACGCGCGAACACCTCCTGGAGCAGATCCTCGGCATCCTCCATGTTGGATGTCATTTGGTGGACAAGGACGCGCAACTGCCTGCCGTATCTCAGGACCAGGGTGTCAAACGCCGCCGTGTCGCCCGTGCGGGCGCGCGTGACGAGATCCTTGTCAGGATCAGGGGGGAGGTGCGGACGGGGCATCCGGACAGCTGCGGGTGGGACAGCGCTGCGAAATTACAACAGCCACCCGGCATGTAAAGCACGCATGCCGGATTGATAAAACGAATGCCCGCCGCCCGCGCCTCAGCGCCACAGATAGGACTGGCGGCTTGCCAGCTCGCGACCACCGCGGCTCACACTGGCCCGCCAGGCCAACACCCTGCCGCCCGTGAGATAATCATCGCCAATCACGGCGAAATCCACGGCGCCACCGACATCAGAAGCCGGAAAGACCTTGCTCATCCGCTTGACCCGGCTTGCCGTGCCTCCCTGCTGGTATTCGAAAAGAACCTCGACCGGCCCGAATCCGGCGCCATCGGGGTCGTGCCAGACCAAGGTGAAATACTGCCCCAGCCGCTGGCGGCGCTCGGCCATGCTGATGGCTCCGTGCAGGCGCCGCGCCTTTTCCATGCGGATCATCGGATCCTCCGCAGTCTCCCGCTGGTCGTCGCGCAGTGTGAATTGCTTCACCGCGAGGGTTTCCCGCGGACCCGCGCAGGCACCCAGGAAAATGACAGCCAGAAATGCAGCGATCCGCTTCACGCCGGCATTCAAACAGGCCGCCCCGCGTATTCAAGAACCATCCGGCACCTTGCGCTCTTGCGCATCGGCCGTTTCCACCATTGGATCCACCGCATGCCCACCGTCGCAATCGTCGGACGCCCCAACGTCGGCAAATCCGCGCTCTTCAACCGCCTCGCCGGCCGCAAGATCGCGATTGTCCATGACCAGCCCGGCGTCACCCGCGACCGCATCACCGCGCCTTCCAAGGCCACCGCCACCCGCTGCACGCTGGTGGACACCGGTGGCATCGGCGGCATGGTCGATGACGGGTTCGACGCACAGGTCGCCATCGAGGCGGATATCGCGATGCAGACCGCCGACCTGGTCCTGTTCGTCGTGGATGCCCATGACGGGCTCACCGCCACCGATCAGGCGCTGGCCCAGAAGCTGCGCAAGGCAAAGCCTCCCGTCCTGCTGGTGGTCAACAAGGTGGATGATCCCAAACACGAATCCGCCTTCAGCGATTTCGCGCAGCTCGGCTTCCATCAAGTCATCCTCGTCTCCGCCGAACACGGCCGCAACTTCAGCCGGCTGTGCGATGGGATCGACAGCGTGATCGCGCCGCTCGCCGCCGAGGCCGGGGCCGCGGCCGACGCCGCGGAGGCGGCCGGCATCAAGCTGGCCGTCATCGGCAAGCCGAATGCCGGCAAGTCCTCGCTGGTCAACGCGATTCTCAAGGACGACCGCACCATCGTCTCGGAAATCGCCGGCACCACCCGCGACGCGGTAGATCTCCCCTGTTCGTTCCAGGGCGAGAAGTTCACCCTGATCGACACCGCCGGCCTGCGCCCGCGCGCGAGGCGCGACAGCCCGGTGGAGGTGTTCTCCGCCATGCGCACCGGCAAGGCGATACGCCGCGCGGACCTCTGCGTGCTCGTCATCGACCTCGCAAGCGGCATCACCGCGATGGACCGCACGATTGCCAGGATGATCATCGATGAGAAAAAACCCTGCATCGTCGCGCTCAACAAGTTCGACCTCTATCATCCGGGCGCGGACCGCAAGGCGCGCCTCGAGGAGGCCACCGCCCACGTCCGCAAGGAGCTTTTCTTCCTCAGCCACGCGCCATTCGTCGCCTGCTCGGCCAAGACCGGCGGCTCGGTCGAGCATGTGCTCAAGGAGTCTCTCAAGATCCGCAAGGGCGCGCAGAACATCCCCGGCACCGGCCAGCTCAACCGCATCCTCCAGCAGGCATTCGCGGAAAACCCGCCGCCGGTGGACAGCCGCCTCAGGAAACGCCTCAAGCTCTACTACGCCACCGCCGCGACCAACGAAAGATACAGCACCATCCCGGTGCCGGAAATCGTGCTGTTCGTGAACGACAAGCGGCTGATGGCCGCCAGCTACGAATCCTATCTGACAAACCGCTACCGCGCCCTGCAGCCATCCCCGGGGATACCGGTCGTGTTCTCGGTCCGCTCACGCGAGCGGCGCGAGTGGGAACCCGGGAAAAAACCACAGGGCCATTGAAGCCGCGGACCGCGGGTCAGGAACCGGTTTGCGCATGGCCCAGCACCTCGACCTTCACGGGTGTCAGCCCGCGGTGGCGGAAGCCGAGGCGCTCCGCGGAGCCCACGGTCACATCGATGATGCGCCCGCGGATGTATGGGCCGCGGTCGTTGATGGTGACGATCTCGGACTTGCCGTTGGCCTGGTTGGTGACACGCACCTTGGTTCCCATCGGCAGGGTCTTGTGCGCGGCGGTGAAGGCATGGTTGCACAAACGCTGGCCGCTGGCGGTCCGGGTGCCGCGGTTGGTGCGGATGGAATACCAGGATGCCACACCGTGTTCGGTGGATTTCACGGCATACTCCGGTGCCGCAGGCTTGGCAGCAGGCTTCGTTTCGGTGTTTTCGGAAATGGCAGTGCCGTTGGTGGCACATCCGTTGATGAAGAGGACTCCGGCGATTGCCAGGGCCGCGGAGTTGAAGTTCCGGGTCGGGTGCATCGTGTTCAGTCGTTGTTCGGGCTTCCGGCGCGCCGGATGGCGCGCGCGGGGCGGCTATTTTCAAAACACCCGCGGCCTGCGGCAAGCAAAACCCGGTCGCCCGCGCGAACGCGGAAACCCTTCTTTCTGGCCGGACAGAGGCGGGTTGTTTCGGATTCGCAAACCATGAGCGCAACCATGAGCACCCGGAATCCGTCACCGGCCCGCAATCCGCTGAACTCCGCAAACGCCGACGCCGAATCGAAAAAAAAACGGACTTTTCCACTTTCCAAGCAAGCCCCGGACAGGTTCACGTATCGGCCCCTCATGCCATCCCCCGCAGCGTCAGACCCCAAGGACCATCCACTCGCCAACATCCTGGTGAATGTGCTCATTCCGGTGCTCGCCCTGAGTTACCTGAGCAAGGATCCAGAATTCCAACAAGCCGCTGGCGCCGCGGTGCATCCGTGGCATCTCGGCCCGGTCAAGGCGCTGATGGTCGCACTGGTCTTTCCCGCGGCCTACGGCCTCTGGCATTTCGCCAGAACCCGCAAGGCGAACTTCTTCTCGGCGCTCGGCCTGGTCTCGGTGTTGCTGACAGGCGGCCTCACGATTTTCCTCTGGAATGGCGACGGCACGGTCAAACCGCACGCCGCGCTGCTGTTCGGACTCAAGGAGGCCTCGATTCCGCTGGTCCTTGGGATCGCCGTGATCGGTTCGCACTTCACGTCCAGCCCGCTGTTGCGCGTGTTCCTTTACAGTGACTCGGTCTTCGACATCCCCCACATCGAACGGCGGGTCGCGGAATCCGGATCCGGCGACCGTTACCGCAAAATCCTGTTAGAGGCGACCCTGCTTTTCGCAACGTCGTTCTTCATCAGCACGCTCATGAATTTCGGTCTCGCGCTGTATTTCCTCGGCGGCCTCGACCACACGGCCGCCAATGCCCGCGAGCTCTACAACGCGCGCATCGCCAAGCTCACCGGCTGGGGCTTCGCGGTGATCGGCGTGCCGGTGCTGCTATTCCTGTTTTTCACACTCAAGCGGCTGCTCGGCAGGCTCGGAGCGCTCACCGGCCTCAAGGACGGGGAACTGCTGCTGCCGCGCTGAAACGGCTCCGCAACGCGGCGGTCAATCGACCAGGTTGTCCACCCGCTGCGCCAGCGCGATGTCGAGATTGGTCACGCCGCCGGCATCATGGGTGGTGAGTTTGAGAGTCACCTTGGCATGCCGGATCGCGATGTCCGGATGGTGCTGGGCCTCTTCCGCGATCTCCGCAAGATCATTGACGAAGTCAATCGCCTCGGTGAACTCCTCGAACTCGATGGTCCGCGTGATGGAGTTTTTCTCATGCTCCCATTCGGGGCATTTTTTCAAGGCTGCGGCGAGATCGTCGGCTTCAAGAAGGTCGGACATGTGGTGAGGCAGGGAAGGTTCGGCGGAAGATTGCGGCGGCGCGTTTGCGGTTGGCAAGCCCGTTTGCAGGCATCTTCAATCCGCCGGTTGCATCCGCGCGGTTCCGTTCTAGCATTCCGCCATGAGAATGATTTGCGCGGCCGCATGCGCCTGCCTGCTGGCGGCATCCTGCGCGCCATCCACACCGCTCGCAAGGATCCAGAGGGAGCCCGGAAAATTCGAGGCACTGCCGGTGGAACAACGCGCCCTTGTCGAACAAGGGCGGATCGGCCGCGGCATGACGCATGACGCGGTCTACCTCGCGTGGGGCGCGCCGTCCGGCGTGCTCCAGGGATGGAGCGGCGGCAGGGAAACCGAGCGGTGGGACTACAACGGCACCCGGGCTGTCCATTTCACCGGCTTCTACGGCGCCTTCGGCGGATATTCCGGTCCTTACCGCCGCTATGGCTACAGTGATTTCGGCATCGGTCCGGAGACGGTCTTCATCCCCTACCGCGTGGCATCGGTCTGGTTTGTCAACGGGCGGGTGGATGCCTGGGAGCGCCTGCGCTGAGGGCGCATTCCGGAACTTGCAATCCGCGCCAATACCCGCGATGCTCCTCCCCGAACTGACACCGCCATGACGATCAAGACGTTTTTCCTGCTCGCCGCCCCGGCCGCGCTCGCCCTGCTGTCATCCTCGTGCTCCACCACCAGGACCGGCTCCGGACTCGCCGCTTATCACGCCTACGACCTGCCGGCCAAGCTGCCATCGAATCCGAACAACGTGCGGGTGAAGGTCTCGCTGAGCAAACAGAGGGTGTATGTGATGGAGGGCTCTGAAATGCTGCTCGCCATGCCCGTCTCCGTCGGCACGGCAGCCAAGCCCACACCCTCGGGAAATTTCAGGATCTTCAACAAGATCGAGAAGAAGCGCGCGAACAGCCACGGCTACGCATACAATGGCAACCAGATCCAGCAGACGATGCTCAGCAAGCGTCCCACCGGGTGGTCGTTCAAAGGCACGCCGATGCCCTACTGGTGCGAGTTCAAAACCCATTACGGATTCCACACCGGGTGGGTCAAACACCACCCGTGCACCCATGGCTGCATCCGCATGCATGAAAACCTCGCCCCGAAATTCTACCGCCTCGTCAAGGTGGGCACCCCCGTGAACATCGCCTACTCCCAACCCGAGGATGCCACCCACGGCAACATCCCGCTGCCTCCGGACGCCGGACCGCTGCCGGACTACCACGCATCGATGTATCTCGGTGACGGCTACTTCAAGCAACACAGGAAGCCCGCCTTCCATTAAGCAGCCGCCGGATCCGGCAGCGCGGGATCATGCCCCCGCGCCGGGGCCCGGCTTGAGCCAGTAGAGCACGGCCATGCGCACCGCGATGCCGTTCTCCACTTGGTCGTTGATCAGTGAACGCTCGTAGTCCATCACCGCATCGCACAGCTCCACGCCGCGGTTCACCGGTCCCGGGTGCATGATGTAGATTCCGCGCTCACGGATCCCGCAAAGCCTCTCCTCGCTCACCCCGTAGAGCCTGTGGTATTCACGCAGACTGGGGAAATACTGCACCTCCTGGCGCTCCATCTGCACGCGCAGCAGGTAAACAATGTGCGGCCCCCACGCCATCGCCTCCTCGTAGCAGGTGAACCGGCGGATGTTTTCCGGGCCGCTTTTCGGCACCAGCGAACCGGGCCCGAGATAGGCCACCTCAAGCCCGAGCTTCTTGAGAATGGTGCTGGTCGACCGCGCGACGCGCGAGTGCAGGATGTCACCGATGATCAGGACCTTTTTACCCGCAGGCTCCGGAAATTTCTCCTTGATCGTGAATGCGTCCAGCAGCGCCTGCGTGGGATGGGCGTGCGCGCCGTCCCCCGCATTGATCACCGAGGCGCGCGTCAGCCGCGCGATGGTCCCCGGCAGCCCGGACGCCTTGTGGCGCACGATCACGTAGTCGGTCCGCATCGCC
>JBIJBN010000093.1:0-7035 GCA_044345175.1 Luteolibacter sp. | reverse complement strand
CCGCGGTGGCGGAGTCCATCGTGGGGTTTTTCAATTCCGGCGCGGGCCATGAGGTCATGCGGCGTTTCGCACGGCTCGGCGTTGATCCCGTCTCGGACAACCATCGGCCTGCCGCCGGGCGGAAGGCCGATGATGCCTTGCCGCTCGCGGGCCGGACTTTTGTGCTCACCGGCTCGCTCAGCATCGATCGTGAGGAGATGAAAGCGCTCATCGAGGAGAGTGGAGGCAGGGTGAGCGGCTCGGTTTCATCCAAGACCCACTTCGTGGTCGCGGGCGATGGCGGCGGCTCCAAACGCGACAAAGCGGAGCAACTCGGCGTTCCGGTGATTGATGAGGCGCGGTTGCGCGCGATGATGGCGGAGAAACACCCTTGATGCGCGCCCTGATGCATTCCCATCCCGGTTTCCCAGATCCGCCCCCGCGGGTGCATTGCTCCAAGGCGGCGCTTTTGCGGGCATGCGTGGCCGCTTGCCTGCTGCCTGCGCAGGCGCCTGCCGCGGACTGGGATGAGTCGCTTGGCAGGGCCTTGTCAGGACGCCTGCGGGAAATCGCGCGGGAGCTGGAACAATCCGCGCCGGATCTGCGGGGATTGCCCGGCATCCCGGTGGATGATCAGGGCGGCACCGGCGGCTGGGCGGGCATCCACGCAAACGCTACTCCCGCGCCCGGCGAATCGCATGCGGTGGAGATCCGCTGGGAACAAACCGCCCGCGTGGACTACGTGGCGCTGGTGCCCGCCCGCCGCTACGACGCGCGCGGGCTCGACGCCCGCCATGGCATGCCGGATGCCTTCAGCGTCGAGTTGATCGATGATTCCGGAGCCATCGTTTCGCAAGTCGCGCGGGAAAGCGGCGCGCGCTCCCACCCGGTTCGCAACGGCCATCCGTTTCTCTATCGGATCTCACCGCCGGTCGAGGCGTCGGGATTGAGGATATCGGCAGACCTGCTGCATCCGGATTTCGAGGACAGCAACGGGTTCACCCACGCATGGGCGGAGGTCCTGGCCTTCGAGGCGGAACGCAACCTGACATCGGACGCCCGGGTAAGCACATCCGGCGGCGCCAACCCGCCCGCACCATGGCATTGGGCACCCGCATTTCTGGTCGATGGACAAACGCCGCTGGGATTGCCGGAACTCCCGGAGGAGCACCGCAACGTCGGCTGGCTCTCCGAAGGCCGCGCCAAGGCCGACGTGCCCGCGACCATCACGGTCGATCTGGGCGAATCCACCCGGATTGATGCGGTGCGGCTGCTTCCAGCCAGGCGCCCGACCTCCGACCTGCCCAGCGGATTCGGCTTTCCGCGCAGGCTGGTGGTGTCGGTATCGGAAACCGACACAGCGGACGATTGGAAAACTGTCGCCGAATGGGAACAGCGCAATCCGGGCCACAACCCGGTGCTTCTCCCCTTCCCCGCCCGACACGGCCGCCATCTCCGCATCGAGGCGCTCGAACTGTGGAAATCCTACGAAAACTATCCGGCATTCTTCGCCCTTAGCGAGCTGGAGGTTCTGGATGGCGCACGCAACGCTGCGCTTGGAAAAATCACCCGCGCGTCCGATGGCCTGCAAAACCTCATCGCCCCGGGCGGACGCTACTGGACCAGCGCCGCACTCAACGACGGCTACGGCCCGGACGGCCGCCTCGTGAGCACCCGCGAATGGCTCGAACTGCTCGACCGGCGGCTGCGGATCGAAACCCGCCGCCATCAGCTGCGCGAGGAGGCCGCTCGCGTCGTGAACGGCTGGCGCCGCGCGGCCCTCGCCACCTTCGCCCTGTTGGGTCTGGCCGGAGCCATCGCCATCATCGCCGTGCCGGTCCGCTACCGCATCCGCGCCAATCGCGAACTGCTCAAGGTGCGCGAACGCATCGCCGGCGACCTCCATGACGAAGTGGGCAGCAACCTCGGCAGCATCCAAATGCTCGCCGATCTCGCGGAAGGCAGGTCGGGACCCTCACGGGAACTCAAACGCATCCAGCGCATCGCCGCGGAAACCGTCAGCGCCGTGCGCGACATCGTCTGGCTGCTTCGTCCGGGCGGCGACCACCGCATCGCAACCGTCGAGCACCTCCGCGAGACCACCTCGATCATGCTCGAATCACCGCGCTGGAATTTCACCGCCAACGAAGAGGCATGGAAGATCGAACTGCCGGAGGAAACCAACCGCGATCTGTTCCTGTTCTTCCGCGAAGCGCTTCACAACATCCTTCGCCATGCCGGAGCACAACAGGTCGATATCCGCGCCGAAGTGTCCGGACGGACATTCCGGCTCGCCATCCACGACGACGGTTGCGGCATTCCACAGGAGAAACTCCCACACCCGGCCACCCTGAGCGCCCTGCGCCAGCGGGCGAAAGCACTCGGCGGCACCCTAACGGCAGACAGCCCGCCTGGTGCGGGCACGCGCCTTGATCTCACCATCCCGCTCGCCCGCCGCCCGCGCCGCACCAACCCTCAGCCCGCCGGAAACGCCCCGACAAACGACTGAAGCGAATCGTCATCAATATCGTTGGTGAACAATTCAATGTGCTGCAGAATCCGGGCGGGTGGCTCCAGCCACCATTTCGAGGCGGCCACCACCGCCTCCACCTCCGGACTGAAGCGGCGCCCGATGATCCGGGCCGGATTGCCCGCCACAATGGTGAATGGCGGCACATCGCGCGTCACCACCGCGCGGGCGCCGATGATCGCCCCATCACCGATTTCCGAGCATGCGGGGCAAATCGTCACATTGAGACCGCACCACACATCACTGCCGATCCTCAGCGGGTTTTGATGGATTCCCCCGATCGTGTCTTTCTCCACCATGCCGAGGTTCCTGTTGAAGAACATCGGATGTTGCGACAAGCGGCGGAACGCGTGGTTTCTGCGCAAGACATGCAATCCTCTTCCGAGGCAGGAAAAATTGCCCACCACCGTTCCGCGCGGCAGCGTGCCCGGTTTCAGCCCGTCACCCCGGCTCAACCATCCGATGTCCACGCCATGATGCTCACGGAAGATCCTGCGCCAGACGCGCGACCACATGAACCCTCCGTCACAGACATTGAGGACCTGCCTCACCAATGGCCGAAGCGCGCGGATGCGGTAAGCCCGCAGCAAAAGCGGCCCGAAACGATCGCACGCGCTGCGGAAATCCGGATCGAGACGCTCCAATGCGATGGAAAGCGTGCTGGAGCTCATATTCCCATCCACAGCCTAGGGATGCCGGCCGGAAAGGCAAAGGCGGATTTGATGTTTCGCCAAAGTTGGCTATCAAGGGACCGCGCGGCTCCGCAAACACGCAAGCCCGTTGGCAAGATCCCCTCGCAATGCCGGCCGAACCATCAGGAAACAACCGGACAACACCAGACACCACCCGACACCCGATGCCAGCCCGGCCCACGTCGGGATGGCAGGTGACGGTGTCAGCCTGAGCGCCGCCAAACCCATCATGTGGAATGCCAGGACAAGGCAGCATGACCGCATCAGCGCCAGCGCGCCGGTTGCGCGGCGGCGCCTGAGCAGCACGGCGGTGACGGCCAGCGCGACGATCTCGCCTGCCACACCGCACCATGCAATCCATGCCAGCGGGCCGCCATGCCATGCGACGCCAAGCGCCAGCAAGGTCCCGGAAATCCGCCAGACCCCCGCATGACAAAGGGCCATGTTGTCGCCCATGGCCATCTGCGCGGCGTTCGGCGTCATCCTCAACATCCGCAGGCCGGCCGCCAGACCAAGCGCTCCGATGAATGCGCCGGCTTCCTGATAGTCGGCACTCAACAACAAACGCAGAAGCACGGGACCAAGGATTGCAAAACCCAAAGCCAGCGGCACCGCACAGGCAAGTGACAACTCCATCAGCTTCTCCAACACACGCCGGAACTTCCCGGGATCATTCCTGACGGACGAGAGCGCCGGCAGCGCGAGAGGAGAGACCACACCCGCAAGCAGGTTGCCCGCCATCATCGCCATCCCGGCCGCCACGCTGTAAACTCCGAGATCCGCAACACTGTAGCAGCGGCCCACAATCGCGCGGTCGCCTTGCAACACCGCCAGCAACACCATGCCGTTCAACACCAGCGGCAGGCCGAAGCGCGCCACACGCCGCATGTGCTCCGCCCGCACGGACACACGATACGGCCGTCCCGCCAGAACATGGGAGGCGGCAACAGTGGCTGCAACCTGCAGCACCACGAGATACAGCGCGGCCGAATAGTCCCCAAGCCACTTCGCCAGCGGCCACGCCGCCACGGCTGTCAGAACCTGCGGAGCCAGTGATGCCGAGGCAAAGCGCCCGAACCGCATGTGACGCTGGAACCGGCGCAGGTCGAGGTGTTCAAAGCCCTTCAGCACCGGCACGACGGCAAGCATCCTGAACGCCCACTCCGCGGATCCGACATGGAAAAACCCGGCTGCCGGACCGGCGGCTGCGAACAACACCGCACCCAATGCGATGCCGCGGGCGATCTCCCACGCATGAAGCGAAGCCTGCAGTTCCGGATCCTCCCCATCCGCCGCCTGCACAATCAGGCGCCCGGCGCCGAAGTCGGACAACATTTCCAGCAACGAGAGCAGGATCGCGAAGGCGGCGGCCACTCCCTGGTTCGACGCACCCAGCAGGTTGGCCATGATGAGGTTGCGGGCGAACACCGCGGCCTGCTCCAAAACCCTGCCAACACCCATCGTCAGGGCACCGGCCATGAACCGATGCCTGAGAGGGGAATCTCTGGTGCCGCTCATTTCAAGTCAATCGGCAGGGGGGAACAAGACCAGGATGCCGCACAAACACCCGCGCCGGGCATCATCGGAAATCCGGATCAAGGAAATCACCGGCAAGGTGCCAAACACATCAGCCACACACCATGCCACCGCACGCGGACATCGCAAATCCGAACTTCGGTGTCGGATGCGGCGTTGAAATCAAGGGGGTAATTGGTGCTTTTTTGAGGATGTCGGGCTTGCCCGACTTGCCCATCGGGGCGCTCCTTTTGCCGCTGGTGCCGCTCTGGAAGATGCGCGCCGCGTGCATCACCCGTCAGCCCGCAGCAAACTCCCCGGCAACCGGACCGCAGTGAGCACGAATCAAGGCGTCATGCACACCAATCAATGACGCCGGGCACCGAGTCACAGGACGAAATGACACGGAGCTGTCAATGGTTGCGGACAATTGCGGACAATACCGGCCTCAGGCCCGCCTGCGGCGGAGCAGCCCGGCCGATCCGAGCATGCCAAGCAGGGCCACGGATGGTTCGGGAATCGCTTCGGGATTCACGAACCTGAGCGTGTCACCACCTGACAACGCATAATCCGTGTCATATTCCACGGAGGCGTCCATATTGAGAGTGGCGAAGGAAACGCCCGGCAGAGTGTATGCGCGGTCGATCACGATGTTCGGCGAATTGGACCAGAGCTGTATGGTTGTCGAAGGTCCGTTTGCGGTTGTCGCGTCGGACCTGAAGAAGAGCAGCGCGTTGTCCTGCGAAGCAACAGTCATTTGGGCGGCCTCGGACCCCATGGAAACCCCCTGCATGGATGTGATTGTCAGGAAAGACCATGATGCGACGCGGCTTGTTTGATAATAAGGCGACTGCAGCGTGCCGCTGTAACCCACCTGCATGGTGCTGTTGGCGCTGGGCCGCGTGTTGTAGCGGAGGGAATAGCCCAGCCCACCCGCTGGCGCGGGGGAGGTCACGCCCCCTGACGGACCGGCCGGAGCGGTGGTTGTGCCGAGGAAGCTGATGACCAATCCGTCATCACTTTCCTGAAAAGTCACGGAGATGGCGGCGGCGGCACGATTCGCGCCCGCCAACAGGAGACCGCAGATGCAAACGGTGAAAACAGGTCGGAAAAGCAGACCGGTCAGGGAGCTGATGGCGGTGGATGATATGCAGGAGCGTGACATGGTGATTGAACAGTTTGAATCAGGATGAGTTGGACTGGCGCGAGTCGCGCCGGAGTCCTCTCGTATCATCGCCGCTGGTGACTTGAAATAAAAAATGGCCGCCATCGACGAATCGGCGGATTTTCCGACGAAACGGCAAACCCACGCAGACCTTGGCTTGAAAAACCGCCAGGGCACCATGGGTGGAACAACCACATCCAAAAACCGATCGGAGGGCCAATGGCCGCTGATAAACCGGTTTGGCCACATCCGCACGCCCGAACCCGCCTTGTGCCGGGCGGATCGACACCGGCCGGGCCGCAACCCGGGGATGCCGCATATTTTGCCTCGATTCCGGCTTGTCATCGCCATGGGAATCCGGCGTGATCCGGATGCTGGGAATGATCCATGTTTTACTTCAACCGTATTTGGCCATGCAGACCGTTCCACCCGTCCTTCCTGCCATCGTGATTTTATCGATGGCCATCACCCGGTTGATCGCCGCCCCCGGAGAAGATCAGCTGCGTTTCGAACAACCCTACGACATGTCAGGATCGGCCTCCAGCGTGGGCTCGCTCTGGGATCCTTCACTCTGGAGAAACCTCACCACGCCTGCGGAGTCTCCGGTTCTTCCGGCCAGCGGCAACTTCCTCCGCTTTTACTCCAAAATGCATGACGGCACTCCCCTCGCCACCCCCGCACAAAACATGACCATCAAAACGGCGGCGGCGCTCGGATTCTCCCCGCCCGTGGCTGTGCCTGATTTCAGCAAATTGGGATTCTCCGGAAACCTGCTGCGCTTCGACGGCACACCGGATGAGCCCGGCGATCCCTTCGGCAGACTGGATACCTCATCCGGCTTGGGAATGACGGTGGAATCATCCTCGATCGAGTTCGACCACACCGCGCTCAACATCTCCGGCCTGCTCATCAACGGCACGGACTACGATGACCCGCCCCACAGCGTGCAGGGATCGGGAATCCAACTCACGGGGAACGTCGGGCCGGGTTATTCCCACAACCTGCTGAACTCGGGCACGACCCAGATCTCACGGCAGGGGGCGGGCCCGGTTTCGCCCGTCCTGCTGCGCGAAAACGCGACCGCATGGCTGGCGGGCGAAACAACCTACGGGTTCACATTGCACCCGACCAAGCCCAACACCGGCAATGCACCG
>JBIJBN010000092.1:0-7041 GCA_044345175.1 Luteolibacter sp. | reverse complement strand
CATGCGGCGGCATACAGTTTGGGGAAATGCGCGCTGAGCATCAGGAAGATGACGGGGAAGGTCATGTAATGATTGTGCATCGACCTCGTTTTGGCGGCTTTGCCGGGTTCGGGGTCGTGGGGCGCGCCGGCGCGCAAGCCGCGCATGAACTTGTGCTGGTTGGAGATGATGTGGAAAAACACATTGGCGGACATGCAGGTGCCCATCATCGCGCCGATCTGCAGGAACAGGGCACGGCCGTTGAAGACGGATCCGTAGGCGGTGGCGGCGGCGGCCAGCAGAACCATGCTGGCGAGCAGGCCGATGCGCGGCGACTTGCGCAGCGGCGAGCGCCAGACCGCGTCGTAGGCGAGCCAGCCTGCGAGGATTCCCAGCAGGCTGATTGCGATGGCGGCGCCTTGGGTGAGGCTGGTGCGGGTGGCATCCACCAGGGTGAAGCCGTTGCCATGATAAAGCGCCATGAGCAGCACGAAGCCGGTGATCCACGTGGTGTAGGACTGCCATTTGAACCAGTGCAGGCGCTCCGGGATGGCATCCGCGCGCAGTGTGCGTTTCTCAAGATGGAAAACGCCGCCGCCGTGCAGCATGTCGAGTTCGCCGAGAAGGTCGGGATCCCGCGACGGGGCGGGCTTGACGAGGTTGAGCTCCATCCAGGTGAACAACAGCGAGTTGCCGATCCACATGATGCCCGCGACGACGTGCGCGAAGCGGAACAGCACGTTGATCCAGTCGGTCCAGTCGGAGTTCATGATGGTGGAGCGGCAATCGGCATGCCGGGGATGGGCGGTGTTTCAGACGATGCGGTCCTCGAGGCGGAGGCGGGCGATGTGGTGGATTTGGTCGAGTGCTTCCGCGATTTCGGCATCGCGGTCGTGCGCCAGCCGTTTTTCGAACGCCTGCATCATGTCGGCGCGTGTGGTGAGGCGGGCGCAGATCACGAACGGGAAACCGAATTTCGCGGTGTATGCGGTGTTGAGTGCGGAGAGGCGCGCGTATTCCGCGTCGCTGAGGCGGTCGAGTCCGAGTCCGGCCTGTTCGCGGGTGGACTCCGGGGTGAGCGCGCCGGCGCGGGCGAGTTTGCCGCCGAGGTCCGGGTGGGCGCGGATGAGCCGGATTTTCTCGTCCATGCCGGCTTGATCCACGGTGGCGCGCATGGTTCGGACGAGGGCTTCCCGGTTTGCGAACGGCCGGTGTGCGGCCGTGCGGCCGGCGACCCACGGCGAGTGTTCGTAGATGCCGCCGAGTTCGTGGATGAAGGCCGCGGCATTCAGTTGGTTGAGCGTGTGGATCGGGAGCATGGCTGTGGGATCAACTGGCGAGTTCCGCGAGCGCATGGGCGAGGACTTGCACGCCGCGGGTGATGGCTTCGGGAGACGCGTATTCGTCCGGGCGGTGTGACCAACCGTTGCGGCAGGGGATGAACAGCATCATCACCGGGCAAACGCGCGCCATGAACAGCGAGTCATGATAGGCGCGGCTGATCATGCGGCGGTGGGAAAAGCCGAGACTTCCGGCCTGACGGGCCGCGATATCGAGCAGTTGCGGGGAACAAGTGGCGGGTGGGTCCGAATTGATGGTGGACCACTCGAGTGTGACGCCGCGGCGCTGGCAGGCGGCGAGGGTTTCCCCGCGGATGCGGGTGATCGCCCGTTCGCGGGTGTCGGCGCAAGTGTCGCGGAAATCGATTTCCATCATCACATCGCAGGGAATCGAATTGATGGCACCGGGGTGGACGATGGCGACGCCGGTGGTGCCGACAGTATCCGGGGAGCCGGATTCGAGGGCGGCGCGCTCGACGATCAGGGCGGCCTCCGCCGCGGCGAGGAAGGCATCATGGCGGTCCGGCATGAGCACGGCTCCGGCGTGACCTCCGGTGCCGGTGAAGCGGAGCCGGAAGGCGGCGGGGGCGGCGATTTTCTCCACCAGTCCGATGTCGGTGCCCCCGCGTTCCAGCAGCGGGCCTTGCTCGATGTGAAGCTCGATGAATGCCTCGTAGTGGCCATGCGGCAGCCTGACGTTTTCTAGCAGGCCTGCGCATTCCGGCGGCCGCAGTGATTCAAGGGTGTTGCCTGAGGCATCGGTGAGGGCGCGCGCCTGATCCGCGGTGGTGGTGCCCGCGATGAGCCGCGAGCCCAGGCAGCCGATGCCGAAGCGTGTCGGTTCCTCCGCCGTGAACATGATCAGCTCGATCGACCGGCGCGGGGTGTGGCCGGATTCGCGCAGCGCGCGCAGGACTTCCAGCCCGCCGATGACGCCGACGGTGCCGTCATAGGCGCCGGCATGGGGGATGGCATCGATATGCGAACCGGTGGCGACGGCAGGCAACGAGCGGTCCGAGCCCGGCAGGGTGATGAAAAGGTTGCCCGCCGGATCGATGCGTGTCCCGAGTCCGGCGGCATGTGCTTTTTGCAAGAGCCAAGCACGGGCCTTGAGATCCTCCGCTGAGAACAGGACGCGGGTGACCGCCGGCGCGGGATGGGCGGAAATGGCGGCGAGTTCGGCGAGTTCCGAACCGATGCGCGCGGGTTGGATCGGAATCGCGGTCACTTCGGGATCAGGGGATGCGGTGGATGTCCTTGTGGTAAAGGTAGGTGGCGGGTTGGTCGCCGATGGCGGCGAACCATTGCGGGCAGTAGGGAGCCATCCAGATCGCATCGCCGGCGGTGACCGGATAGTAGCGGTCTTCGAGCCGGTAAATGCCCTGGCCCTCGAGCATCAGCAGGCCGTGTTCCATGATGTGGGTTTCGACAAATGGCAGGGTGGCGCCGGGCTGATAGGTGAAAAGGTTCATGGCGAGATCGTAGCGGGGGTCCGCCGGCAGGAGGATCCTGAGGCGCGCCTTTTCATTTCCGAGGAACGGTTCCGACGGGATGTCCGCCGCGTTTCCACACACCGCGGGAGGCAGGTCGAGCCCGGGATGCGGGGTGAAGCGCTTGCGATAGATGGTCAGCCGAGTGCCGGGAGCGGTGGCGAGCGAAAGCCCGCAACCCGGCGGAGTGAAAAGAAAGCCGCCGGACTTCAACTCGCATTTGCCGTTCTGCCATGACGCGGTGATGGATCCGGTCTCCACATACACGGCGTGTTCATGGCCATCCGCCGGGAAATGTGCCGCGCCTTCGTTCGGCGAGCATATCAGCAACTGGCTGAAGCCCGCGCCCATGGCGGGCGAGATCAGCACATGGGCAACAAGGCCGGACCAACCGGGGAAATCCGATGGGACATGGCCGTCCGGCGCGATCAGGGCGTGGCGGCGGGCGAGGAAGGTGCGGGTGGCTCCAAAGATCGTTGTCATGGTGGGTCGGGCGTGATGGGTCCCGGATCGGCGGTCCGGAAGCCTGAAACGATGGATTTCGAACCAGGGTTATGGCGGGTCACATGAAAGGAATCCAGCCCGGGGTGCGCTATTTTTCATCCGCCTGCCCGTGGTCTGAGGAAGCGACCGCGGCTGGCCGGGCCGGCCGGGACGCCCCGGCAGAAGGTGGTGACAACGCGCCATGCGGGTGTCATCCCGAGATACGGCGAGATGGCGTGGCGCTGGAGCAGGTCCTCGCTGCGGATGGCGGTCCCGCTGTTTTCTAACAAAACGAAATCGGCATCGCGGCCCGGGGTGATGGCGCCCTTGTTGGCGAGGCCGGAGCGCCCGGCCGGGGCCGCGGCGGCGCGTTGGGCGAGTGCGGGCCAGGAAAGGTGATCGAGGGCGGGGCCGATGAGCAGCGGGAAGCCATGTTGGCATCCGGCGATGCCGCCCCACGCGCCGAACACATCACCTCCGCCCTTCATGTCCGGCGGCGAGGGCGAGTGGTCGGACCCGAGGGTGTGGATGTGCCCCTGCGCCAGCGCGGCCCAGAGCGCATCGACCGAGGCGCGCGGCCGCAGCGGTGGCGCGCATTTGGCGGCGACGCCGATGCGGGCGCCGGCATCCTCGTCGAGCAGCAGGTAGTGCGGGCAGGTTTCGAGTGTCACATCGACACCTGCGGCGAGCGCATCGCGGGCGGCCCCGATGCCTTCGGGGCAGCTGACGTGGACGATGTGGATCCGGCAGCCGGTTTCACCGGCGATTTCGCAGACCATGCGGATGGCGCGGGCTTCGGCCTCCGGGGGGCGGGAGGCGAACCAGTCGCGCATGGTGCCCGGCCGTGGCGGCGGGTGGATGCGTTGATGGGCGTCGATGAACTCCGGATCCTCGGCATGCACGCCGACAATCAGTCCGCGGGCCGCAATGCGTTTCATGCCCTCGCGCAGCGTGCGGGCATCGGCGGCTTTGAATTCATCGATTCCGCTGGGACAAATGAATGCCTTGAAGCCGATGACGCCTTCATCGGCCATGGCATCGAGGTGGGGCAGGCTGTCGGGCGTGAGTCCGCCCCAGAGGGCGAAGTCAACGCGCGACACCGCCTCCGCCCGGGCGCGTTTGGCAAGCAGGGCATCGCGATCGAGCACCGGCGGATGGGAGTTGAGCGGCATGTCCGCGAAGGTGGTGCCGCCACCTGCGGCGAGTGCGGCGGAACCAGTGTCCAGCCCCTCCCAATCGGCGCGTCCGGGATCGTTGAAATGCACATGGAGATCGACGCAGCCGGGAAAAAGGATCCGCCCGCGGGCCTCGACAACCTGATTGGCGCGGATGTCCGGATACGACCCGATGGCGGCGATGCGTCCGTCCTCCACCACCACATCGGCCGCCTCGACCGCAGCGGGAGTGACGACCCGGGCATCACGGATCAGCAGTGAGGCATCCGGCATGTCAGGGCGGGCTTGGGGTTTCCCGGCTCCATGCATGCAGGCAGGCGGCGGTGGCGGAGATGGCGGCAGCGAGATCCTCGCGTGAGATGTGTTCGTCCGGATGATGGCTTAATCCGCCGCGGCAGCGCACGAAAAGCATCGCCACTGGGGCGATCTCGGAAAAAACCACCGCATCGTGGCCGGCGCCGCTGCAAACCGCGGGCGGCGGGGTGCCGCCGTGGGACCCGATGGCGGAGACCCAGCGGGCGGTCCATGCGGGATCACAGGAAACCGCGGGAGTCTGCTGGACGACCTCGCATGTGAAATCCACATCGCGGCTGCGGGCGACGGCTTCGCAGGCATGCTGGATCTCGAGCACGGCCGTCCGGCGCGCCTCATCCTGCGGGTGCCGCACATCGATGGTGAAGCACGCTTCGCCGGGAATGGAATTTCCGGCGCCGGGCAACACATCAATCCGGCCCACGGTGGCGACCAGCGGCGCTTGTTGCCGGGCGATTGACTCGATGGCGAGGATGCACCCGGCGGCGGCGGCGAGGGCGTCGCGGCGCATTGGCATGGGGGTGGTGCCCGCGTGTTCGGTGCGGCCGCGCAGGGTGGCGCGCGCGCGGGTTTGTCCGCAGATCGCGGGCACCACGCCGAGCGGTTGGCCGGCATCCTCGAGCACGCGTCCTTGTTCGATGTGCACTTCAAGATAAGCGGCGGCGTCCCCGCGGCGGTAGTGGATGGGTTGCGCCCCGTCGTGCCAGCCTTCAGCGGCGATCGCCCCGGCGATCGATCCCCCACAGGCATCGCGGATGCCTAGCAGCGCGTCGTCCAGCGTGCCAGTGCAGGCGCGGGAGCCAAGGTAGGTGGCATGGAAACGCACGCCCTCCTCGTCGGCAAAGGCCAGCACATCCACCGGCCGTTGTGGCGGGTTTCCCGAATCCCGGAGATGCGCGAGCGCGGCGATGGCTGTTAGAACACCGAGGGCGCCATCGTATCTTCCGGCATCCGGCACGGTGTCATAATGTGATCCGAGGACCAGCGGGGGCCCGGCCGCACCGGGACAGTGATGGCGGCCGCGAAGGTTGCCGAGGGCATCGTGCTCCACCTCCAGTCCGGCCTCACGCATCCATGCGAGGATCTGCCCGGCGGCGCGGCGCGAGCCCTGCGAGAGGAAGGTGCGGGTAAGCCGTCCCGGCTCATCGCTGATGGAGCCGAGCGACTGCAGCCTGTCCCATGTGCGGATGACGGCGGGGTGGTCATGGGAAAGCGGCTGCATCAACTTCCGCGGTAGGTTTGATAGGCCCATGGCGAGCAGACCAGCGGCACATGGTAGCGGCCGTCCGCCAGGGTGCGAAAATGGATGGGGACGATTTCAAGAAACGGGGTGGGAATGCCGTGGCTGCGGAAATACGCGCCAAGATGAAACTCCATTTCCCATGCATCGTCCGGCCCGCCGGGTTCGTCCACCAGCGGGGCATCGGTCCGGCCATCCGCATTCAAGCGCAGATCCGCCACCAGGGCGGGATCGCCGGCGCGGCGCAGAACCACCCGCATGCCTGCGGCGGGCCGGCCGTGCACGAGATCAAGGGCGTGGGTGGTGATCCGGCTCATTGGATGGATCATGCATTTTCCATGCCGCCGGACAAGGCGAGAACGCGCCGCGCCGCGGCGGGGTCCGGCGCCATGCATGGCCGGGCTGCCGCGGGCGGATCCGGGCGCGGGAGAGATTTCGCTTTGGTCCGGTGTGCCGCATGCTAAACAACGGCCCATGACGATTTCTCCACCCGAACGCATCCTGCTTGGTCCCGGACCCAGCATGGTCCCCGCCCGCATTCTCCGCGCGCTTGGAGCGCCGACACTCGGCCATCTGGATCCCGCCTACATCGACATCATGGATTCGGTGTGTGTGAAACTTCGCGAGGTCTACCGCACCAGCAACGCGCTGACGTTTCCGGTTTCCGCGACCGGGATGGCCGGGATGGAGGCCGTCTTGAGCAATCTGATGGAGCCGGGCGACGAGGCGATCCTCTGCATCAACGGTGTTTTCGGGCAGCGGATGGAGGACGTGATGCAGCGCATGAACGTGACGGTGCATGCCATCCAGGTGCCGTGGGGCGGGATTTTCCCGGACGAAATGGTGGCGGAGGCGATTGCCCGGCATCCGAAGGCCAAGGCGGTGGCGGTTGTGCATGCGGAGACCTCGACCGGGGCGCACCAGCCGTTGGAGGGGATTTCCAAACTGGCCCACGAGGCCGGCATGTTGTTCATCGTGGATGCGGTGACCTCGCTGGCAGGGCATCCCCTGGAAGTGGATGC
>JBIJBN010000003.1:0-23007 GCA_044345175.1 Luteolibacter sp. | reverse complement strand
GCGCCCATCAGTTTGCCGAGGCGCGCCGCGAAATACCCCGGGGCGGCACCGGTGCTCACCACCACGTCCGGCCGCAGCTCGATCAGGAGCCGCAACACGGCGGCGGCGGTGCGCAGCAGCCCGGTCTTGCTCCAGCGGTTCGAATCCGGCACCACACGGAACCGCGCGCCGGCATCCAGATCCGCACGGTAGCCGCTGCCGACGGTGGCGAAGACCACATCACAGCCATCGAAGGCCGGACGCAGGCGCAGCAGCTGCACCCAGTGGCCGCCGCCGGATGAAACGGCCAGCACCCTGGGGCGCTTGCCGGGCTGGCGCCGCGGTTTCATGACGCGCCGCGGCTGGACACCACCGCGGGAATGGTTTTGAGCAGGATGCGCAGGTCCAGCCAGAACGACCAGTTGTCGATGTATTCATGATCCATCCGCATCCATCGTTCAAAGGAGACGTCATTGCGGCCGCTGATCTGCCAGATGCAGGTGAGGCCGGGTTTGACACAAAGCCGCTTGCGGAACAACCAGTGATACTGGCGCACCTCCTCGGGCAGTGGCGGGCGCGGACCGACGAGACTCATCTCGCCAACCAGCACGTTGTAGAGTTGGGGCAGCTCGTCGATGCTGGTTTTGCGCAGAAACCGGCCGACCGGCGTGATGCGCGGATCGTTGCCGATCTTGAAAACCGGGCCGTCGCGCTCGTTGAGGTCCAGCAGTTCCTTTTTGCGGCACTCGGCGTCTGCAACCATCGAGCGGAACTTGTAGAGTTTGAACAGCCGCTGGTTCATGCCGACGCGGTTCTGCACGAAGAACACCGGACCGCGACTGGTGAGCTTGACCAACGCGGCCACCAGCAGCATCAACGGGGAAATCGCCACGATCGCGGCCAGCGCGACCGATGCGTCCACCATGCGCTTGAACAGCAGTTGCATCAGCAGCCGCTCGCGGAACAGGGTGACCACGCATTCGTTTTCAAACTCCTCCACGTGCAGGTTCCGGAACATCGAACCGTTGGCGAATTCCGGAATCAGCCTGACGACGATGCCGAGGTCCCTCGCGCTGCGCACGATGCGGGCGATCTCGCTGAAGCGCGCCTCGACCGGCAGGCACACGGCGATTTCATCGACCCTCTCGCGGCAGAGGATTCCGCACAATCCGTCGAGCGTTCCCAGCAGCGGCCATTTGCGCGGCATGCCGCTCCATTCCTCCGCCGCCCGCGGCGTCTCGGCCACGAATCCCGCCACCGTGTATCCGAGCTCCGGTTTTTGCTCGATCCTTGCGATGATGTCACGGGCGCGGCCGTTGGCGCCGACCACCAGCAGATATCGCTGGTTGCGGCCGGAGCTCCGCGCGACAAGCAGGAGGAACCGCAGGCACAGGCGGCTGGCGGCGAGAACGGCCGCCACCACCGCGAGGAAAACCAGACCGCGGGTGAAGCCGGTGGCGACCGCGGGAAACAACAGACCCGCAAGCATCAGCCATGCGGTGGCGAGGGCGCTGGCCCTGAACACGTTCACAAGCTGGGTGCGCAGCGGCACCAGGCGGTCGTCGTTGTAGCGGATGCATTGATGAAAGATCCAGATCCAACCGAGCAGGATGATCAAGAGGCTGGCGATCTCCGTGATACTGAAGGTGGCATCGCAAATCCCGGCAGGCGCGCCGCCCTCCGCGGCGGGACGCAGGCAAAACAGGACCGCCGCCGCGCCCAGCATGACGCACTGGTCAAACAGGCGGAACAGGTGGACCAACAGCTTGTGCCGCAAACGGATCATCTTTCCTGCGGGTGGTGCCGGGCACCGGCGCTCATTGCGGACCGGCAAGCCAATCCGTGCCGTGCGTCCGGGTCTTGTTGAAGATGCAGGAGACATCGGCCCGCCCGCGGGTCAGTTCCGAATATCCCCACTTCAAGCCGTCCCGGGTGGTGTTCTCGGCATCAAGCACGAGCAGCACCTTGTCCATCAGGCCCGCCATGGCGAGGGTGGGACTGGTCTGGTGCACGGCAGGCATGTCGAAAATGATGTAATCATACTTGCTGGCATGCATCAGCGGCATCATGTCACGCAAGTGCAGCGGCGTGAAGCGCTCCGGCCCCTCGCCATCCGTGCGGGCGGCAACGCAGGCGTGATAGAGATTCTGGTCGCGCTGGCGGAAACCCGGATCCTGCGCGAGCCGCAGCGCTTTAGGCAGCGTGTGTCGCGCGATGCCGTCATCCCGGACGGGCGGGGCATGAGTCGCCAGAGAGTTCAAATCCACCAGCAGCACCATGGTGTTGCGGATTTCGGAAAAGGATTCCGCCAGGCCGGCGGCGATGGTGGAGGTGCCAGCCGCTCCGGACATCGCCGTCACCGCGATCAGCTTCGGCTTGTGATTGATGCCGTTGACCTCGAAGTTGAACATGATCCGGTCGCGGATGGCCCGCGCATAGGGGCTGATGAATCGCACGTCGCCGGAGGCGGCGGCGCCGCGCGCCTCATGCCGCCCGCCGGAGCAACCGATGCGCGGCGGCAGATCGCCGCGCAGCACCGGCGGCGCGCCATAGGGTTTCCGGATCAGCGGAATGGCGAGCAACAGCGGCAGTTGCAGCCGCGTCTGGATTTCCATCGGCCGCTCGACCTTGCGGTTGAAGAGCAGTTCCATGACGAACGCCAGGCCGAGACCGAGCGCGGCACCGCCCGCGGCAAGCCCGCAGACGATCTTCAGGGTCAGTTCGTCGTAGGACTTCACCGGCTCCGAGGGTTGCTGGACGATGGTGATGTTGGGCATGCGCGAGGGATCCAGCGTCTGGTCGAGCCTCGCTTCCTTGAGCTTGGCCTCCAGCGAGCGGTATTCGGCCTCCTCCATTTCCTTGCGGCGGATCATCCCGTCGATTTTCGCGCCAATCGCGTATTGCTCGCCGAACTGCCTGCCAATCTCCTCCAGATGGGATTCAAAAACACGGATCTTGGCGGTGATGGCCGCCAGCCTGGCTTTTTCCGCATCAAGCGTGCGCGCCACCCCGGCCGCATCACCGGCGGAAGCGGCCGCAAGCACCGCCGCCTCGCCCGCCAGCGACGGGTATCGCGCCAGCAGGACCTGCCGGCGATGCTCGCAAGCCTGGATCTGCTGCCGGCTCTGCACGACCAGCCGGTTTTCCGGTTTGAACTTGAGGCGCAGGTCGAGATCCCGCTTGCGCAGCATCGCGAGCAACTCGACGACCGATTGATACTCGGTGGCGGCCGCGGGAGGAATCACGTCCGCCACGCCGGAGGGATTGCCATCACCGGATGATGCCCTGGCCCGCGCTCCGCCATTGCCGCCGGTGGTGTGCTCACGGGAATGAAGGCCGGCCTCGCATTCCGCGAGCTCGGCCCGGGCCCGCATAAGGTCGTCCTGTGTCCGGGTTTTCTGTGAGGAAAGCGCGGCGGTGGCATTCTCCAACGAGAGGATGCCGGATCCGGTCCTCAGGCCGTCCAGCTCGTGTTCGGTTTGCGCCAGGCGTTCGCGCACCTCTCCGGTCTGCTTCGCAACAAGATCAAAAGCGGCCGCCGAGCGGTGGATTTCCAAATGCCTCTTGAAGTAATGCTCCACCACCTTTTCCAGCACCTCCTTCACCAGATCGCGGCGCTCGTTGCCATAGGTGATGTGCAATACGTTGGGACTTTCACCCTGTGCCACCTCCAACTCGCCGAGAATCATCCCGGCGGCCGCCTGGGTCATGTCCGCCGCGCCGCCGGCAATGCCCAGCAGGCGCCCCGCCCCCACATCTCCCGCCACATCGCGCGCGAGATCAAGGCTCTTGAGGATCTCGATTTCTGTTAGAATCACCGGATCCCCTCCCCTGCCCATGAACGCCCCGGGCCGCTTCATCGTGTCCACGGGATCGACCGATCCCGTTTCCATGACATACCGGACAAGCAGCTTGGCCTTCGAGCGGTAAACCGGCTTGTGAACCATGAACACCACCGCCGCCGCCGCAAGTCCCGAGAGCGTGAGGGCGAGCAGCATCCACTTGTGCTTGCACACGATGTAGAGGCAATCGTTGAAGCCGAAGGAGGGTCCGGCTTCCTTGAGGTTGGTTTTGCGCATGGTGTTGGTGTGTTTCCGGAATCCGGGGGCATCAACCGGTGGCGGCGGATGCAAGGGCGTCTTTCACCGCCTCCACCACCGCTCCGGCCGCGGCAGGCTCCAGCTCCGGATAGATCGGCAACGAGACAAACCCGCGGCAGCAGCGTTCCGAAACCGGGTAATCCCCGGGGTGCTGGCCGAGATCCGCACAGGAGGGCTGCAAATGCGCGGGCGTGGGATAGTGGACCCCGCATTGGATGCCACGCGATGCCAGCGATTCAAGCACACGCCGGCGCCGCGGCACACGAACCGCATACACATGATACACATGACTCCTGCCGGGCAATGCGGAAGGCGTGCGGACACCCGCTACACCTGCGAAACCCGAATCATACATCCGCGCCACGCTCCGGCGGGCCCGGTTGTCACGGTCGAGATTCCGCAGCTTGATCCGCAGCACCGCCGCCTGGATCGAGTCCATGCGGCCGTTCCACCCGCGCATCAGATGATGGTTCTTCACCGACTGCCCGTGGTTGCGCAGCATACGCAACCGCTCCGCAAGGTCTCCGTTACCAGTGACGACCGCACCACCCTCGCCGAATCCACCGAGATTCTTGGTCGGGTGGAAACTGAAGCATCCGGCATCGCCGATCGCACCGGCCTTGCGCCCTCCGAAGTCGGCCCCATGGGCCTGCGCGGCATCCTCGACCACCCGCAGGCCGTGCTGGCGGGCAATCGTCATGATCCGATCCATCGCCGCAGGCTGGCCGAACAAATGCACCGGCAATACCGCCTTGGTGTTGCGCGTCAGCGCCCGCTCAAGCGACACCGGGTCCATGGTATGGCTGTCCTCGTCGATGTCCACGAACACCGGCCTCGCTCCAGTCATCCGGATCGCCTCGACCGTGGCCATGAAGGTCACCGGAACGGTGATCACCTCGTCGCCCGGGCCAATGCCCATGGCCAGCAGCGTCAACCACAGGGCTTCCGTGCCGCTGCCCACCGCCACCGCATGCGCGCACCCGCAATACGCGGCGAAGTCCTGCTCGAAGTCGCTGACGAACGACCCTCCGGAAAACTCGCCGGCATCAATCACCCGCCCCATGGCCCGCAGGAACTCCTCGCGCATCGGCGCATGGCGCGCCTTCATGTCAAGATAGGGAATCATCCATTCCTCGGGTTGGCCCCACGGCCGATTTCACACGCGGGATTTCCGGCGACCACCGCTCCCGCAGCCACATCACGGGTGACAACGCTGCCCGCCCCGATCATCGAGCCCTCGCCGATCGTCACGCCACCCAGGATGGTGGCTCCGGATCCGATCGATGCCCCGCGCCGCACGAGCGTGCGGAGACATTGCCAGTCGTCCCCTCCCTGCGGGGTTCCCGCGGCATTGACCGCCCTCGGCCGGCTGTCATTGGTAAACGTCACCGCGTGGCCGATGAACACCTCTTCCTCGAGTGTCACCCCCTCGCACAGGAACGAATGACTCGAGATTTTGCAACGCGGGCCGATCCTCACGCCCTTCTGGATTTCCACGAAGCAGCCGATCCTGCTGTCATCACCGATCTCACAACCGTAGAGATTCACATAACCGTGGAAAACGACCCCATGCCCCAGGATCACGTCGGGGGAAATCCGCAGCCAGTCGTTGGAATATCCGCTCATCCGCCGGTCAGCTTGCCGTCTTGAGGCTCACCGGGCGGCCATGGCCGCGCAGCGAGAGCGTGCAGGCCTCGAGCACGCGCACCACATCCGCACCCTGCCTGCCGCCGGAGTCCGGCCGCGCGCCGCGCCGGATGCAGTCGATGAAATGCGAACACATGTTGCGCAACGGCTCGCGATGCCAAAGCGTGGGAATGCGGCACTCCCCGTAATGATAGGAATACATCGATGCGGGAAAACCCGCGCGATGGTCCGGACACTCGACCCGGGTGTCGTAGATGCGGACTTTGCCATCCGGCTGCGTGTCGTCATGCACGATCATGCCGTGGGAGCCCACGAAGGTCATCCTGCGCACCTTGCATGGTTCCAGCCAGCTGTTGCGCACCGTGGCGAAGCGCCCTCCCGGGAACTCCATCGAGATGCACGCCACATCCTCGATCCCGGGATGGACATGGGCGTTGCCCTGGCAGTTCACGGTTTCCGGCAGACCGCCCATCACCCGCAGGATGACCGACAAATCGTGCGGCGCGAGATCCCACGCGACATTGATGTCCTCGCGGAAAATCCCCAGATTCAGGCGCTGGCAGTCGATGTGGCGGATGCCCCCGATTTCCCTGCTGCTGATGATCCGGAAAATCTCGCGCGCCGCCTCCGAATACACACAGGTGTGCGCCGCCATCAGGACCAGCCGCAGCTCCGCGGCCAGCCGGACCAGATCCTCGCAATCCGCCACGGATGAGGCCAGCGGTTTCTCCACCAGCACATGCTTGCCCGCTCGCAGCGCGGCCCTGGCCAGCGCGTGATGCGTGCGTGCCGGCGTGGCAATCACCACCGCAGCCAGACCATCCATCCGCAACATCGCCCGGAACTCGCCGAACAACACCGCGTCCGGCTGGTTCACACGGCAGCGCATCAGGCGCTCCGGCGAGGTGTCGCACACCGCGCAAAGCCGCGCTCCGGGAATGCCCGTTAGATTGCGGGCGAGGTGCGGCCCCCAATACCCGTATCCGACAAGCCCCACCGAGACGTCTGTTCTCATCGGATGGAAAACAATCGCCGCGTGGCACGGCCGGTGAACAACCGGGCTTGAGAAGGGACTGCGGCCGGATCACGGCCGGATGACGCGCATGCCAGGCTGCGGACCGCCTCGCGCAACTGGCAGCACAACACCCGGGGCGTGCGCGCCATGATGGCCAGATCCAGCCACAACGATGCCTTCCTCACATAACGGGCATCCATCGCGAGCATCCCGGCAAAGGTGGAACAAGCGTCACCACGCGTCTGCCAGATGCCGGTCAAGCCCGGCGGCACTGCAAAACGAATCCTCTGTCCGCAGCCGAAATACCGGTATTCCTCCGGCAGGCACGGGCGCGGCCCCACCAGGCTCATCTCGCCGCGCAGCACATTCCACAGTTGCGGCAGCTCATCCAATCCGCCGGCCCTGAGCAGGATCCCCAATGGAATGAGCCGGGGATCGCGGAGCAGGTCCAGCTTCACCAGCGGACGCCCCGCCGCCACCAGCGCGCCAACATGCCCGCGGTGCCTTCCGGCATCCGCGCCCACATGCATGCTGCGCAGCTTGTAGAGCGTGAACACACGGCCGCCCCGCCCGACACGCCGCTGCCGGAATATCACCGGACCGGGGGAAACCAGCTTGATCCAAAGGGCCGCCAGCAGCAACGGCGGCAGCACCCATGGCAAACCCAACAGAACACAGGCCGTGTCCAAACCACGTTTCCACCACAGGTTGCGGCTCCGCACCACAACCCGTCCATGGCCGGCATCCGCCGCCAGCCCCGGCCTGCCCGGTCTCGAATCCGGACTCCGCAGCCATCCTGAGCGGCCGCCGCGATCAGGGCGCATGCCCGGTCTGGTCGGATGCGAGGGGGGCTGCTGCCAATTCCGGGCACAAGCGCCGCCCGCGCTGGCCCTGACCAGGAATGCGCAATGCTTGCGGGGGGGGGAATGGGATGGGGGGATGCGGGGGGTCATGAAGATCCCTGCCCGGGGGGGAAACGGGCGGGGAATTCCGGCAAGGACCAATGGGGCAGCGCGGGGGGGAGGAATGCCGGCGGGGGGATGGCCGGCTTCTCATCACGCTGCCGCCATTGGTCGCTTGCCGACGGAGCCCAAGAAAACAAGTTTTTAGGATATGATCAAAATGTTAGAGTGATTAACAAAAAAATAAACATCCCGGAGCTCATGTTTTACATGGTATTCTAAAACATTTATTAAATTCATAAAACATTGAAAATCAGTGATTAAAACAAGCTAAAGATAAATGCGCAAAACAAGCACTTATTATTTTGTAAGATTAGATTTGACTGATCATATGATTGATGTGTTTGTTCAGCATCATGCCTTTCAGCCGTATAAAGCCAGCGGTGGCACCACACACGGCATGTGGTGAGGCAGGCATGTTGCACAGTGATTTGCGGCATGGAGATGCGCGCCGGAGATCCGGGAAACGGCCTGCCGGGGAAATCGTTTGACCGCACACGCAGAGCGGGCGGCCGGCGGGCGGCCCCTCAGGCCGAGGACGCGGACCCTTGGGCCGTCCTCTCGATGGCCACCAGGGTGATGTCGTCCATTTGCGGGCCCTCGCCGGTGAACTGGCGGAGTTCCTCCTGCATCCGGGCAAGCACGGCCTCGGCCCCCAGCGGAGCGGCCGTGCGGAAAACCTCGGACATCCGGTCCATGCCGAATTCCTCGGCCTGCGGGTCGAGCGCCTCGCGCACGCCGTCGGTGTGAAACAGCACGCAGTCACCGGGCAACAGATCGATCACATGATCCCGGGTGACCCGTTCGAAAACCGCGCCACCATCCACGCCGAGTGCCAGGCCCGGCGGGCGCACCGGTTCCACCTTGCCCGTGGCGCGCCGGTAAAGCAGTGCGGGATCGTGGCCCGCGCGCGCCACCACGAGCGTGTCGGCGGCCGGGTCCAGCACCGCGTAGGCCATGCTGATGAACATGTCCTCGCGGATGTCCTGATAGAGCTGGCGGTTCACCGCGGCGAGCACTTCGGAAGGCGAAGTGCGGCCCGGAGCCACCGAGCGCAGCGCGCTGCGACACATCGCCATCAGCAAGCCGGCCGGCACACCCTTGCCCGAGACATCGGCGATGGCGATGCCGAACCTGCCGCCGCCCAGATCCAGATAGTCATAATAATCGCCGCTGATGATGCGCGCGGGCAGGTTGGTGCCGCTGATGCGGAAGCCCGGCACCACCGGGTCCTGCTGCGGCAGCAGGATGCGCTGCACCTCGCGGGCGTTCTGCAGCTCGCCTTCCATCGCGCGTTTCTCATGCGCCTCGCGGTGGATGCGCGCGTTGCCGATGGCGAATGACGATTGCTCGGCGGCCGAGCGGAATACCGCGAAGTCGTTGGCGGAAAAAAAGCCGTCCTCATGGCGCCGCGCCACGGCCACCACCCCGAGATCCCTACCCGCGTGACGCAGCGGCGCGACCAGCGCGGAGACGTTCCCGGTGTAATGAGTGAAGGCATCGCGGAACGATGAATGGCTCTTTACATCCTCGACATGGATCGGCTGGCCCACACTCAGGCAGTATCCCAGGATCCCCTCGTCCACCGCCACCCGCGAGAGCCGCAGGTGGCTCTCCAGCGCGCGCGGATCCCGCTCGGACCGCTTGCGCACCTCCAGCGGAATGCCGATCAACGGCGGGCAATCCTCGGAAATGTAGGATGGCAGCAAATGCGAGTTTCCCGCGGCGAGGAAATAGAGCGCGCCGCCGCGGGCCTTCACCACCTTGTCGATGCCGTCCACGATGATGCGCGAGAGCACCGATGGCGAGGGCTCGCTCTCGATCGCCTGGCCAAGCTCCCTGAGGAACGTGAACATCCGCTCCTCCTCGAGCTCCATGTCATGAAAGCGCCTGCGCACGATGTGGTTGCGCCGCCGCTGGTTGCGCAGGGCCAGCACGCAGAACACCAGCAATGCGATGCAAACGCCGAGTGCGGCGGGCGCCGGATCCGGCATCTGGAGGGTGCGCAACATGTCCGCGGGGGAATCCCGGCCGTTTCCTACGCTTTCCCGTCGGGTTCCGCCAGCGTCTCTTTCACGGATTTTGCCTCCAGCTCGCGCTCCAGCTGGGACACCACCCCGGAACATCCGCGCGCGTTTTGCTCATTGATGCCGGCAAGCGTCCGGTGGGCGTCCAGCACATGCCTTGCCTGCTGGATGCGCCCGAGGCAGGCCAGCCCCTGCGGCTCGTCCAAACCGGAACGGATCTCCGGCAGCATCTCCCGCCACAGGGCGGAGGCCGGATCAATGTCCATCAGGAAATCCAAACCGAGATCCTCCAGCGACCTCCGGTTGCGCTCGCCCGGCTCGGCGATCTGCAGCCGCCCGCCCGCCTGCGAGGAAATCCGCGTGGCAATCCCCGCAAGACAACCCATAAAGGTGGAGTCCATGCCGGTGCAGGCCGCAAGATCCACCACCAACAGCGTGTCGCCCGCGGCAATCCGGCTTTCACAGAAACCCTTCACCGCGGGACTGTTCAGAAACGTGGCCCTGCCCGTCAGGCGGATCCAGCTGAATCCATCAAAGACACCGACCGAAATTGGGTTTTCCGCAGTCACAAGTATCGGCCACAACCCACAAGGCACGGCCAACTGCAGTGTAATCCATGACGCGGCGGGGTCAATCCCGCATGAGGGAAAACCGGAGGCAAATCAGGGTTGTCGGGATTGCCGCCGGGCGCTAGCCTGTCGCTTGTCTCCGCTCCGCACGTTTCCACCACACCCATGGGCATCTTCAACAAACCCCGCCTGCGCAGCCACGACCGCCGCGAAGACATGCCGGAAGGCGCATGGCACAAGTGCCCGGATTGTGGCGCGATGATCCACAACCTCGAGCTCCGCCAGAACCTCCAGGTCTGCCCGCACTGCGCCCACCACTTCCTCATCGATTCCCGCGAACGGATCGCCATCCTCGCAGACCCGGACACCTTCGAGGAAACCGAAACCGGCCTGATCTCGGCCAACCCGCTGGGATTCCAAGGCTACTCGGAAAAAACCGCGATCCTGCGCGAGAAAACCGGACTCGATGACGCGCTGCTCTCCGGGCGCCTCAGCATCGGCGGCCACAAGGCGATGATCGCGGTGATGGATTTCAGGTTTTTCGCCGGCTCGATGGGCTCCGTGGTCGGTGAGAAAATCACCCGCGCCGTGGAAACCGCCATCGCGGAAAAACGCGGCATGATCATCGTCTCCGCCTCTTCCGGAGCACGGATGCAGGAAGGCATGCTCTCACTCATGCAAATGGCCAAAACCTGCGGCGCGCTCGCCCGCCTCGCGGAAGCCCGACTGCCATTCATCTCGCTGATGACCCACCCCACCACCGGTGGCGTCACCGCGTCCTTCGCCACCATCGGCGACATCAACCTCGCGGAACCCAAATGCATGATCGGATTCGCCGGGCCCCGCGTGGTCAAGGAAACCACCCACCAGAACCTCCCCCCGGGATTCCAAACCGCCGAGTTCATGCTCGAGCACGGGCTGATCGACGCCATCGTCCCTCGCTCCAAAACACGCGAACGGCTGATCAGCCTGCTTGGCTACATGATGCCCGAATGAGCGGCCCGACCGCCCTCCCCGCGCCCGTGTCATCCCTCGGCCGGCGGGCTGATCACGGCGATGCGCTCGACGCCGTGTTTTGAAAATTCATCCCAGTAGCGTTTTTCCCAGGCTCCGGTGCGTGCCCGGCGCTCTTCCTCACTGAGATTTTCCCACGCCTCATAGCCGATCGCCCGCGCCAAATCACGATCCGCCAGGCGCACCGCCAGCTCGTCCCAGAAGCTCTCGTTGCGGAATTCATCGTAGCACTCATGGCAGAACAGGCGCTGCTCGACCTCCTCACGCACGCGGAAACGCTGGCTCTCTTCATCAAACTCGATCCAGTCGCCCAGACCCGAGCGGCCGGCCTTTTCCAGGATCCTGCTCTCGAGATCCTCGAACTCGGCGACCTTGGCGCCGGCGGATTCCTTCTGGTTCCATGATGCCACGTTGGCCGCCAGGCTCAACATCTCCACCAAAGTGGCCAGTTCCTGGTTTGAAAGCCGCAAATGCATTCGCAGCGGCAGGAAACCACCCGCCGCCGCTCCCGGCAAGCCCGCAACACTCGGAGCTTGATCCGCCAGCCGCCAGCCGACAGCCTGCGACCGGCCCATCGCACGAGTAGCTCAGCGGTAGAGCAACCGGTTTACACCCGGTCGGTCGGCGGTTCGATCCCGTCCTCGTGCACCCTCCATGCCCGGAAATCCCTTGATTTTCGAGGGTTTGTATTTACATTTGCAGTTTAAATCCATCTAACCGGGGATTTTTCCATTTGCGGCCGTTGGCTCCGTGACCTAGGGAAGGGGCGAATTTCGTCTCCGGCAGCGGCAGGAGGCATTCCACCACCAGCTCCAACCACCTCCCCTGCACATGACGTTCCGTCCCATCAGCCTCACCTATTTCAGCATGGCCGCCGTGCTGCTGACCAGCTGCGCCACCTCCGAGATCGCCGTCGTGCCGAAGTCCAAAATCGGATCAAGCCCCGTCTCCAAGGCCACCAAGTCCGCCCCCGTCACGGCGGCCAGTCCGTCGTCTGAAGTGGTGGCCGCCGCCACCGCCAAACCGCGCGACAAGCACTCGATGCCCGTTTACGCCTTCAGCGAGCGCCGCCGCGTCGTCCGCACCACCGCCTACACCTGCACCGAGGACGACCACCTGGTTTACGGCAACAAGAACGCCACCGGCACCCCGCTGCGCTACACCAACCATGTCCGCAGCGCCGCGGCCGACTGGTCGTTCTACCCGGTGGGCACCACCTTCCGGATCAAGGGCCTGCCCTACCTTTACGTGGTCGATGATTACGGCTCGGCGCTCACCGGCACCGGCACCATCGATCTTTACAAGCCCAACAAGGCTGTGATGAACCAGTGGGGCCGCCGCAACGTGGAGATCACCGTCGTCCAATGGGGCTCGTTCGACCGCAGTGCCAAGCTGCTCAGCTCGCGCACCCGCTTCCGCCACTGCCGCGCCATGCTGGCCAACATCATCCGCCAGCAACCCCAACTGCGCAACGTGGTCTCCCGCTGATCCCCCCGTGGCTACTGGATCGGCGCGAACAAACGCGACGCCCGGCAGGCGGCCCGGAACAGGAACGACCTGCGGGTGAAATCATCCAGCGCCGCCTCGCGGGCATGCCTGAAGTCGGTTTCAAGCATCCCGTGGATCCGGTCCACGAACACCCGGTCGTTGGAAAACGCGGTGATTTCGAAATTCAGGCGGAATGACCGGTTGTCGAGATTCGCCGTGCCCACCGCCGCCAGCCGCCGGTCGATCAGCATGACCTTCTGGTGCAGGAAGCCGCGGTGGTAGCGGAATATCCGCACGCCGAATGGCAGCGACTGCTCGTAATACGAAAATGCGGAAAGCCAGACCATCAGGTGGTCCGGCCGCTCCGGAATCAGGATGCGCACGTCCACCCCGCGGATGGCCGCGGCCTGCAGGGCGGTGAGCACCCCCTCGTCCGGCACGAAATACGGCGAGGTGATCCACAGCCGCTCACGCGCGGAATTCGCCGCCTCCGCCACCACCAGCTGCCATGAGTCGGCCGGATCCGCCGGACCGGTGGGAATCACCGCCGCAATCTGGTCGGCCGCCTCCGGCCGGGTGTCCCAGCGGAGCTCCGGCACCTCGTTGGCCGCCCAGAACCAGTCCTCCAGAAACACCCGCTGCACCGCCTGCACCACCGGCCCGCGCATTTCCAGATGGGTGTCGCGCCACGCGCCGAAACGGCGGGAACGCCCGAGGTATTCATCACCCACATTCAGGCCGCCGATCAATGCCACCGCGCCGTCGCTCACCACGATCTTGCGGTGGTTGCGGAAATTCAACTGCAGGCGCGACCACCAGTAACGGTTCACGCCGAACGAGTGGCAGACCACGCCGGCCTCCCGCAGCTCGCGCAAGTATGCCCGCGGCAGCTTGTGCGAGCCGATCTCGTCGAACAACAGATACACCCGCACACCGGCCCGCGCGCGGCCGATAAGCGCCTCTTTGAACCGCGTCCCGAGCGTGTCGTTCTTCACAATGAAAAAACTCACGCAAAGATATTCCCGCGCGGCGCCGATCACTTCGAAAATCCTCCCGAAGGTCTCCTCGCCGTCGATCAGCGGCTCGAGACGGTTGCCGCGGGTGAACGGCAGCCCGCCTAACAGACGGGCCGCGCGCTCGAAGGCGTCGTCCTCGGGGATGTCCACCTCGAGTTCGCGCAGGCGCTCGTGCATCGATGCCGCGATCCGCGCCAGCCGGCCGTCCTTCTCGCGCCGGCCGCCCACATTGCCCGCAAAGCGCGTGCGGCCAAGCAGCCAGTAAAGCGGAATCGCGACAAACGGCACGGTGACCAGCGAGATCACCCAGGCAATGGTACCTTGGGAGGTGCGCACGTGCATCAACGCGTGCAGCACGTGCAGCAGGCCCACCAGATAGAAGAATGCCACCGCGGCGATGCCCGGCCAGCTTTCCGCACTGATGCCATGGAAAAACATGACACGAACCTAGCCCGGCTGCCGTGCCGGACAAGCACTCAAGCCGCCACACGCCTCAAAACGCGAAGATCTCGCCCGGCCTGAAAAAGCGCCTGAGCTCGGCGGCCGCTGCCTCCGGAGAATCGGAGGCATGACAGACATTGACCATCTTGTCCTCGCCGAAGTCGCCGCGGATGGTGCCCGGGGCGGCGGCCTTGGAATCGGTGGGGCCGAGCAGGTCGCGCACGCGGGAAACCACATCCTCACCCTCCAGCGCGAGCACGATGACCGGAGTCCTGCTCATGAAAGCGACCACTTCCGGGAAAAACGGCTTGTCGGCGATGTGCGAGTAGTGGTCGCGCAGGACCGCATCATCCAGCTTCATCATCTTGATGCCGCGGATCACGAATCCGGCGGCCTCGAAACGCGCGAGCACCTTGCCGGAAAGGTTTTTGCCGACCGCGTCCGGCTTCAGCAGAATCAATGTGGTTTCAAGAGCCATGACGGTGGCAGTAGGCGCGGATCCGCCGCCGCGCAAGTCTTTTGCATGGACCTCCGCGCGTCTAGCCGGGTTCCCGGGTGGACTTCGCCAGCGCCTCCTCCAGCGCCTTGACCCGCTCGATGAGCTTGGGCAGCCGCCGGGTGTTGGCGCGCTGCTTCATTTCATCGCGGAAGGGCTGGGCCGGGTTGCCGGCGTAAACCGCACCGCCGGGAAGATTGGAGGTCACACCGGCGCGCGCCCCCAGCGTCGCCTTGTCCCCCACCGTGACATGGCCCGCCATTCCCACCTGCCCCGCCACGGTGACATAATCGCCCAGGCGCGTGCTGCCGGAAATGCCGGCCAATGCAACAATCAGGCAGTGCCGCCCGATCACACAGTTGTGGCCGATCTGCACCAGATTGTCGATCTTGGTGCCCTCGCCAATCACGGTCTTGCCGAAGCGCGCGCGGTCAATCGTGGTGTTCGCGCCGATTTCGACGTCGTCGCCGATTTCGACGATGCCCACCTGGTCGATCTTGGCATGGCGGCCGCCCACCAGTTCGTAGCCGAAGCCATCGGATCCGATCACACAGCCGGGTTGGAGGATCACGCGGTTGCCGAGGATGCAGCGCTCGCGCACCGAGACATTGGCCATCAGGTGGCAGTCGTCGCCGATCACCGCGCCTTCGCCGACCACGCAGTTCGGCCCCAGCTCGGTGCCGTTGCCGATGCGCGCGCCGGCCATCACCACCGCACCGGGATGCAGGCGGACCCGCGCGGGATCCATCACCGCATCAGGATCCACAAACGCCGCAGGCGACACCCCGGCGGTGAAACAACGCGCCTCGGCCACAAAATGCCGGACCACCACGGAAAACGCCAGCGTCGGATTCTCCACCGCGATCAAGGCAGCCGCGGGCGGCCCGCCCTTCTCCCCCTGCGGGACGATCACCGCGCCGGCAAGCGTCTGCAGGAACTGGCCGTGATATCTTTCGTTTCCGAGAAAACTCACGTCGCCCGGGCCGGCGGCATCAAGCGCCGCCATGCCGGTGAAGCACGCCCCGGAATCCCCGCGGACGATGTCTCCACCGGTCCAGCGGGCAAGCTCCGCAAGTGTGACTGCCGGCGCCAATTTCGGAGAGCGCGGGTTGGATCCACTCACTCGGCGGGTGCGGGTGCCGGAGCCTCCGGCTGAGCGTCACCCGTGGGGGGCGTGAAGTCGGCCGGCGCGTCCTTGTTCAGGTCCTTGAGCAGCGCGGCGGTGATGTCGGTGGCGTCCTTGGTGTAGAGCAGGAACGGCACCTGCGAGGTGCTCAGGCCGGATTTGTCGAACACGTAGTCGTAGTCGCTGATCTTCGCCTGTTCCTCGACGAGCTTGCGGATTTCCTCGAGGATGCCCTTCATGCGCTGGAACATCTTCTCGTTGAGCGCCTGGTTGCGGCGCTGCAGGAACTCGCGGCGCTCGCGGTCGAGCGCGATGCCCTCCTGTTGCTGCATCTGCCACTCCTTGAAGAGCGTTTGCTTCTTGGCATCGTTGATCGAGGGGTCCTCAAGCTGCTTGCGCAGGTTGCCGAGGTTTTCCTCAAGCTCGCGGATCCTGCCGAGACGCTCGTTGTTGTCCTTCTGGATGCGGGCGCGCTCGACGTTGATCTGCTTCTGCGCCTCGCTGGTGCGGAAATATTGTTTGAAGAGCTCCTGCATGTCCACCGTGGCAATGTTGATTTTGCCATCCTGGGCGGCGGCGGATGTGACAAGACCGGCAGCAAACGCGCCGGCCAGAAAACGGAAGATAAGTCTCATGGATGATTGGGATAGGGTTCCGGAAACGGGATTCGCCCGACAAGCTGCCCGGAAAAAACCGGTTCGTCAACGCCCATCCCGGCCGTGCCCCGCGGTTCAACGGAACACCCCGGCCGCCAACAGCAGCCCGATGACGGTTCCCAGCGCGATGCGATACCAGCCGAAAAGCGCCAGTCCGTGGCTCTGCAGGTAGGAAACCAGCCATTTCACCGCCAACGCCGCGGAAACCGTGGCCGCCGCCACCCCGATGCCCAGCGCGAGCGGCCCGTAGCCGTCCCACATCAGCCGCGCCCCGCCGAACCACACGTCATAGGTCCCGTCCAGCCCGGGCACCTTCCAGACCGCCTTCTTCACCGTGGCCGCTGTCAGCGTCAGCACCCCCAGCAGAAACGAATATTCCACCGCCGCCCGCACCGAGAGCCCGACCATCAATCCACCGACAATCGTCATCAGGCTGCGGCTAGTGCCCGGCCACATCGCCACACACTGCAGCAGGCCGATCAGCAAGGCCATCTTCAGCGACATGTCGGCCAGTTCGAGCCCGCGCCCCTCGCGGGTTTCGCGCCGCGACCAGCGCGCTGCGGCAAGTATCGCCACGCCACCCACCAGCCAGGCGAAAACAATCGGCCACATGCCGAACAGTTTTTGCTCGATCCAATCGTTGCACAGCACGCCGATCACCGCGGCAGGCAGGAAGCCGGTGAGGATGGCAAGTGCCAGCCGCAGTCCTTCGGGGTCCTTGCCGCAGAGACCGAGAGCCATGCGCAGCACGCGGCGAAAATACAACCCCGCCACCGCGAGGATCGCGCCGCCCTGGATGCAGATCGCGAAGGTGTCCGCCGCCGCCTTGTCAAATGCGGAGCCGGTGCCGATGCCCATCAGGTGTTGTGCCACCAACAGGTGGCCGGTGGAGCTGACCGGAAGATACTCGGTGATGCCCTCGATGATCCCGAGCAGGAATGCTTGCCATGGTTCCATGATTTCCCGCGCAATCTGCGGGTCCCGCGTGCCGGCTGCAAGGCATTTGCGCAGGCATGCCGGCGGATCTAACGCGCCATCACCTCATGAAACACCTCGATCTTGTCCGCCTCGAAACGCCGCAGCGCGTCGCGGAAGGCGGGGGCCGCCCCGCGGCGCTTCACCGCCTCAAGCGCGGCGATCACGGCAGCCTCCACATCCTCATACGCCACCGGCTCGGAGGGCAGGCGGCCGGTCACCTCGATCAGGTGCCAGCCGATCCGCGTGCGCAACAACACCGGCTTGCCCACGGGAGTTGCAAAAGCAGCCGCCGCGAAATCGCCGGGCAGCCGCGCGCGCGACATCCAGCCGAGATCGCCCCCGCGGTCCTTGGTGGCCGGATCCGCGCTCAACTCGCGGGCCAGCGCGGCGAACCCGCTTTCACCGGTCTGCAGGCGTGCGAGCGCCGCGGCGACCACCGCCCTTGCCGCATCATCGGTGCTTCCCAGCGTGGGCGCGAACACATGCCGCACCCTCACCCGCTCCGGCATGGCGAGCTTCTCCCTGTTTTCATCGAACCAAGCGCGCGCCTCCTCACCGGTCACAGTCACCAGCGGGGCGATCTTGAGTTCGACATACTTTTCCTGCTGGATCAGCGCTGCAAGCCGCTCGCGCATCTCCGCCACTCCGGCGATGCTCTGCGATTTCAACGCGGCCTCCATGGCTTGCGCGGAATCAAACCGCGCGGCAAACCGCCGCAGCCGCGCGTCCACTTCCGCATCCGTCACCTTCAGCCGCGTGGCATGCGCCTTGGCTTTCACCCGCAGCAACTCGTGATCGATCAAGCCGTCCAGCGCCGCATAGCGCGCCAGCTTCAGGTTCTCCGCATCGAGCCGCTCTGGAATCGTGCCATCCAGCCAGAGCCGCTCGCGCACCGCTCGCTCCAGTTGGTCGCGGGTGATGCGGCGGTTGAAAACGCGCGCCACCACCGCATGCCGGCCGTTACCCGCCAAGGGCCCGGAAACCTCCTGCACGCCGCGGTCGAGCTTGCGCCGCAACGGACCGTGAAACACGAACAAATCCGCCGCGAGGTAGGCCACCGCCACGCCGTAAAGCGCCAGTCGCAGAGTAAGTTTTCCAAGCGCGGTCATGCGTGGGCGATCCGAGTCTGAATGCGGATCCGGCGGAACGCAACCCGGCGCGCACATCCCGCCGCGATCCACCGCTCAGCGGATTTCCACCGTGGCACCGGGACGGATCAGGTTCGGCAGGCGGATCGCATCCCAGTTGGACAAGCGGATGCAGCCGGCACTGCGCGCACGGCCGATGGTCTCAGGATCGGATGTGCCGTGCAGGCCGATGCCCGGCTTGCTGGTGCCATTCCAGATCACACCCACCGGGCTGTTCGGTCCGGGCGGAATGTTGAGCGCGTTTTCCGACCGCCTGCCGGTGTCGAGCAGCTGCTGGTCGTAGCGCCACCACGGCAGCTCGATCATGTTGCGCAGCTCCCAGGTGCCGAAGCGGATGAACCTCGGCTGGCCCGGGGTGATCGGAAACGAGGCGATCAACCCGCGGTTGGCCCGCGTCACCGGTGCCACCGGATCCTGCCCGGGCGCGGCGACCACCAATGCGGCCGGCGCGGCCTCGAAAATCCGCACTTGGTTGATCCGGGTGTCCACCACCACATGTCGCTGGTTCAGCGCGCCGTCCGCCCCGTGAGAGATCCCGGTGAGCTTCCCGATGTCGAAGGGTGTGACATTCGGCACCACAATCGATTGGCGCGGCTTGAGCGCCCGGATCTTCTGCGCGCCGTTGAGCTCGATCAGATACGGCACGTCACAGTGGTAGCGCTCCGCCATGTATTCGGCATGGCTGCGGTAGCTCATGCGCTTCTTTTTCGCCTGGAGCTGGCGGCTGTATGGCAGGCCGGGATCCACCCACATCGAGGCGGACTCCGGCACCAGCGCGGTGGCGAATGGATTGGGCACCGCATTGCGCGCGGCGGTGTTCACGGCCGTCCAATCTTCCACCGGATGGCCGTTGACCTCGTTCCATGAGCGCACCGCCAGTTCGGTAAACCGACCCGGCTTGCCGTCGATCACCCCGGGCCCGAAGTTGGATTCATCGAGGAAAATCTGCAGCCGCACGGCATCATCACCGGTGGGCTTGGTGTTCAGCGGCGCGGCTGCGGCAGGCTCGGCCACAGCAGGGCCGGGCGCGGGTGAACCGGCCGCCGCCGGCGCGGCCATGTCATCGTCGCCCCCCAAAGGCTGCGCCTTGAGCACCGGGCGGTTGACAAATTGGACCGCCGGCTCCGCAGCGGTGGCCGGCAACGCCAGCAGAACGGACAAAGTCAATCGTAGCCGCAACATGGATCGAGGGTGCTGTGGAAATGGTGATGGAAGATGCACGCGCCGCAACCCGCCGGAAAGCATGGCCAAGGCACGACGCGGCGCAGCGTAGCATCCGCCGCGCCAGACGTCGAGAACGCCTTTGCGCCGTTTTCCGCGTGGTTGTTGTTGAAAACAGGGCGCACACCTTTATCCTCCATTCCAGCTCATCCATGAAATCCAAAACCCGCCCAACCCGTCGCCTCCACCTTCTGGCCGCATCCCCGCCGCCCCCGCCCGCGCACCAAAACCGCCGCCAAGCCCGCGGCTTCAGGACACACCGCGGCTTCACCCTCACCGAGCTGCTGGTGACCATCACGATCATGGCCGTGCTCGCGGCGCTGGCATTCCTGATGACCGACCGCATCCGGCAGAAAACCATGGAGGCGAATTGCGTCACGAAACTCCGCCAACTCGCACTGGCAGGGCAATCCTATGCATCGGACAAGGGACATTATCCCACCCACGCCGCACAGCCGGATGGCTCCAGCGGCAACTGGATCAGGGAAATCGCGCCCTACCTCGGAATTGAGGACTCCACCGATCCCGATGAAATCCAGAAAAATGTGTCTTTCCCCTCCTGCGAGGCAGCTCTCAAAGCCGCGCCTCCCGGTACCGGCACGGACCCCATGCACCATGCCCGCACATACTCGATGAACGAGATGCTGCGCGCCGCAAGGGGCAACAATCCCACCACGTTCCCGCCAACGCTCACCAGCGAGGTCCGGGATTTGTCGCGTTCGGTCTTTTTCACGGACTCGGCGCACACGGATGGCACCAGAACCTGGCCACAGATGACCATCGTCGCCAACTGGATCCCGAATCCGAAAAACTTCCTCCATCAAGGCAAGGCGAACATCGTGTTCCTTGATGGCCATGTCGAATCCAAGAGGGCCAACGAGATTCCCAAGGACCGGCAGAAAGACCAGTTCTGGAATCCCAAGGTGTCGCGATAAGGCACCCATGGAATGCCGTGTCACACGCGCGGCATCATGACCCGTGCTGCCACATCCGCCGGATCATGAGATCCACATCAAGGATCATCGGGTGAATCCATCCGCCCGCCCCGGCATGGCAGGCCGTCAGGATGGCCGGAGGATCCGGACCACGGCCAACGGGGAAAATCCCGCAGTCGGTGCAAGAAATCGAGCGGCCGCGCGTATCCATGAATCGCAGCTTCCCACTTTGCGCGCCAAGTCCCTGCCGAACCAACCCGACTCGGCGATTTCCAAACACAGGCAGCTCTGCCGGATGGATCATCCCGCGGACAAGCGCCGCAAATCGGGGTTGAACCGGCTGGCGACAAAACGCAAGGATGCTGCAGCACCTCAAGAAAACCACCCTCCGGGGAAACTCCACTCCATGATACAGACCATCCGCACCATGCAGTCGTCCCTCGGCATCGCGCTCATCACGCTTGCGGCCGGCACCTCACTGGCTCTCGCCACCGGCACCCCGCCCGCCAAACCACCCGCCGCCGCACCCAACATCATCACGATCCTCATCGACGACCTCGCCTACGGCGACATCGGCGCCTTCGGCTGCCCGGACATCCCCACACCCCACATCGATTCGCTGGTCAAGGAGGGTGTGCGCTTCCTCAACGGCTACACCGTCTGCCCGGTCTGCTCGCCAAGCCGCGCCGGACTGATCACCGGCATGTATCCCCAACGCTTCGGCGTGAACGGCAACCACGAGCGCGGCGTCGCCATCCCCGCAGATCACCCGACCATCGCCGAAGCACTGCGCGATGCCGGCTACATCACAGGCATGGTCGGACGCTGGGACCTCGGCGATGTGAAGCAAGGCCCGCTCGAGCGGGGATTCATGGAAGTGGCGGCCGGAGCCAAAACCCTGCCATTGCAATCCCCCGGCAGGGCCATGCAGGACTTCGGGCCGACCTTCCTGCTGGAGGATGGAGGGTATCTCACCGATTGGGAGGGCGACCGCTTGGTTGAGTTCGTGGAGAAACACCACAAGAACCGCTTCTTCCTCTACTTCGCTCCGCTTGCCGTGCACTACCCGGTCAAGGAGGCGCCGCAAAGATATCTCGACCGCGTGCCGGACAGCATCCCGGCAAGCACCAAACCGGCCCCGGCCAACCCGCGCCTCGCCAGCTACACCAGCTGCCGCCGCACGCTCGCCGCCACGCTGATCGCCCTCGACGATGCCGTCGGCAGGCTGATGGACACTCTCAAGCGCCACAACCTGGATGAAAACACGCTGATCTTCCTGGCCGGCGACAATGGCGGCTGGGAGCCGGACGAAGCGCGCAACGCCCCTTGGCGCGGTGGCAAGGGCACCGTCTGGAACGGCGCCGTGCACGTGCCCTTCGCCGTCCGCTGGAAAGGCACCCTGCCGGCCGGACAGGATTTCAAAGGGCTGTCCTGCACACTGGATTTTTACGCCACCGCCGTCGCGGCCGCCGGAGCTCCCGCCCCACCACGGCTCGATGGCGTCAACCTGCTGCCCTACCTGACCGGCAGCAAATCCGGCGATCCCCACGAGACGCTTTACTGGCGCTGGCTGGACAAACAAAACCTCAGCGCCATCCGCCAAGGACCGTGGCGGCTGCAGCAAATCGACGACGCGCTCCGCTTGAGCCATCTCGATGAGGATCCCGGCGAACAGAAGGATTTTTCCAAGGAAAACCCGGAGCTGGTCGAAAACCTGCGGAAGCGCCTCGCGGCATGGGAACAGTCACTGCCACCAAGGGGCGGGCCCAAGCGACCGTCCGGACGCATGCCGACACCCACCGAAGCCAACTGGGCCGTCGCCCGACCGGCGGAGGCCGGGCCCGCGGCCGAGTGATCCCCGTGCTTCACCACGCGGCACACCGCACATGAAACCCAACAGATATCTTTTCATCGGCGCCCACCCGGATGATCCCGAGATCCTCTTCGGCGGCACCGCGGCACGCCTGATCCGCCACGGCCACGCCGTGCATTTCGCCACCACCACCCGCGGCGATGCAGGACACCACCGCATGCAAGCCGCGGAACTGGCACAACGCAGACACCAGGAATGCCGGAAAGTGGCGGAGCTCGCCGACCTCGCAGGATACGACATCCTCGATCTGCCGGATGGCGGCCTCGAGGTCTCGCTGCCAAACCGCGCCCTGGTCATCCGCCTGATCCGCCGCATC
>JBIJBN010000002.1:0-23107 GCA_044345175.1 Luteolibacter sp. | reverse complement strand
GCCGGTGGTCACCAAGCCGCTCTCGGTAAGCGATGCCAAAAAGGCCGGCTTCACCATCCTTGAGCGCCGGGATCAAGGGGTTTACGAAAAACTCTGATTCCCCCCGTCATGACGACCCTGTTGCAATTTCCGGACATTCTCGCGTCCGTTTCCCCGACACCGCCGGGCGACTTCCCATCGTTGGGCAAATCGCTGCTCTACATCGCCGGCATCATTTTTTTCCTGTTGCTCAACGCGTTTTTCGTCGCATCCGAATTCGCGATCGTCAAGGTCCGGCCCAGCCAGCTGGAAACCGTCGAGAACGCCCGTCCTTCACGCATCCGGATTGCCATGCACGTGGTCCGGAATCTGGACGGCTATCTCTCCGCCAACCAGCTCGGCATCACCATTTCCTCGCTGGCACTCGGATTCCTCGGCGAACCCTTCGTCGAGGCGCTGGTCGCGCCGGCGCTGTTGATGGCCGGCGTCTCGGTCTGGTGGGTGAAGGGCATTTCATTCACGCTCGCCATCATTTCGTTCACCTTCCTGCATGTGGTCATCGGCGAGCTGATGCCCAAATCGCTCGCCATCCGCCGCTCCGTGCCCGTCACCCTGGCGCTGGCCGGGCCGCTGCACGCGTTCTATCGCGCCGCCCACTGGGCCATCGTCGTGCTCAACGGCACCGCCAACCGGCTGCTCAAGTTGTTTTTCAATCTGGACCCGGTCAGCGAGAGCGGGCACAGCCACTCGGCCGAGGAGCTCGCCGTGCTCGTCACCCAGAGCGGCAAGTCCCAAGAGGTCACCGAAACCGAACGCGAGATCCTGATCAACGCCCTCGGCCTCAACGAACTCTGGGTGCGCGACGTGATGACCCCGCGCAACAACGTGGTCGTGCTCGATGCCGACGAGCCGCTCGAAAAAATCCTGCAGACCGCCATCCGCACCAAGCACACCCGCTTCCCGCTGGTCAAGGGCCACCTCGATCACTCGATCGGCCTGATCCACATCAAGGACCTCTTCAAACTGCTGCACGTCCCGGATCCGGACCTGATGCGCATCAAGCGCGAGCTGAAAATCGTTCCGGACACGATGCCGCTCGACATGCTGCTCAAGTTTTTCCTGCGCGAGCACGCCCATCTGGCGCTGGTGGTGGATGAATTCGGCACACCCGTCGGCGTGGTGTTTCTCGACAACATCATCGAGGAACTCGTCGGCGACATCCAGGACGAGTTCGACAACGAGCGCTCGGCATTCACCCGCATCAATGACGGCGAGTTCGTGGTGGAGGGCGTGATGACGCTCAACGATCTCGGCGGCCACGTGCCGGACCTGGTGCTCGAGAGCGGCGAGGTCACCACCGTGGGCGGCTACATCACCCAGCAGCTCGGACGCTTTCCGGAAGTCGGCGAAACCCTCGAAATCCTCGGCTACCAGGCGCGCATCACCAGCACCGACGGCCGCCGCGTCGGCCAGGTGCATTTCCGCAGGCACGTCCACGCGGGCATGCCCGCGGAGCACGGCGCGGAGGCGTGACCCCGCGGTTTCCAACGGGCCGTCAGAACCCCGGCGCGGCCACGGTCGCCTTGTCGCGCTCCTCGGTGCGGCGGCGCAGGATGCGGTCGGCGATTTCACGCACCATTTCGGCAAGCAGCAGCCAGAGGTGGGAGCCCTCGCGGTAATCGGCCGGAGCGATGTGTTTCACGCGCCCGGCATGGGTCGAGAGCTGGAAGCACTTCTGGAACGAGCGGCCGCTGGCATCCTCCGGATTGTAAACCGCGATGGCATGGCCGCCGTTGCGGCTCATCACGGTGAAGCAGGGCACGTCCGTCGGGCCGTCGCCCACATAGATCATGTTCTCGAACGGGATCGGCCGTTGTTCGGGCGGCATGTGGTCGTTCACATCCTCGTCGTAGCCCAGCATGCCCTTGTTGATGCGGAAGAGATACTGGGTCTTGGTGGTGTGGGAGATCACGCGCTTCGGGAAACTGATGCGGCCCTCCGCGTCCTCGCCGAACTCGCAGCCGAACACCGCCCTGACATGCGGCCGCAGCCGCGAGCCGTCCAGCAGCGCCTTGAGGCCGGAGGAGATGATGTAGTGCTCCACCTTGATTCCGGCCAGCTCGTGTTCCGGCCCCAGCGCCGTGTCCGGCAGCGCGTCGAACAATCCGGGCAGGCCCGGAAAAAACCTCAGGCCGGCGCCGAGCTGCGTCAGCCGGGCGTTGGTCACGTTGTCCATGCCCAGGTAGTCGAGCAGGCATTTCATGTATGCCAGCTCGCCGTCCCACTTCTGGTCCTGCACGAGCGTGTTGCACTTTTTCCAGAACTGCACCGGATCAATGCCGAACTCGGGAAACAGGACGTCGTCCTGCATGTAGCGCGGGCTGAGTGTCTGGTCGTAATCATACACCAGTGCGATCGTGTTCTGCGGGGCGGCCATCCGGAGCGGTAGGCAAGCAAGCCGCGAGCCGCGCGACAAGGCGGAAATCCGGGCATGGCCTTCTCCGGCGGCGGACAGGTGGATCAGGATCTTCCGCGCACCGCATCGAGGATGGCGTCGTGCACGTCCTCCGCCTTGTGCACGGGAAACGGCGTGCCCAGCAGCACCGGACGCTCGTTGGCGGGCACCTTGTCGCGGCCGTGCGAGCCCCTGACGAGCGTGGCATCCAGAGGAATGACATCCAGAAGCCCGCGCAGGCCGAGTTTCTTTTTCAGCAGGAACATCGCGATGTGCAGCCGCGGCAGCCTGAGCGCCGGATCGATGAATAATTCGCACGGGTCGTAGCCGGGCTTGCGGTGGATGTCCACGGTGCGGGCATAGTCCGGAGCGAGCGCGTCGTCGTTCCAGAAATGATAGGTGAACCATGCGTCCTGCTCCGCCACGGCGATGAAGTCTCCGGCGCGATCGGCGGCGATGCCGCGGCCCCAGATTTCCGCCGGCACGCGGATTTCCCCGATGCCCGGCGTGGATTCCAACAACACGCGGACCTCCTCTCGGATCGACGGGTCATTCAGATAAACATGGGCGACCTGGTGGTCCGCCACGGCGAACGCGCGGCAGCCGCCGCAATCGAGCGTCTCGCGGCCGAGTTCATTCTTGATCGAGAGCCAGCCCTTGGCGCGGAACAGCCGGTTGGGATGGATCGGTCGCGTGACGGGCGAGATCCCGTATTCGGAAAGCACCAGCACGCGCACGCCGCGGCTTTCATAAAATACGATGAGATCGGTGGCGACGCGGTCGATTTTCCCAAGCTCGCACGGGATGTTGGATGCGAGCGGGCCGTCTTTCTGCAGCGGGTAATCGAGATGCGGCAGATAGACCAGGCTGAGCGTGGGCGCGTGTTTTTCCTCCACCCATTTCGCGGAGGTGGCGATCCATTCCGACGAGGTGATGCCCGCGGCCGGCCCCCAGAAGGCGGGGAAGGGGAATTCACCGAGATCGCGCTTCAACGCGTCGCGCATGCCCATCGGCTGCGTGTGGATGTCGAACACCTTGCGGCCGTCCGCCGGATAGAGCGGCCGCGGCGTGATCGTGAAATCCGCGCCGGAATACATGTTGTGCCACCAGAAGAGCTTCGCGCAGGTGAAGCCGGGGATCCCGCGGCGCAGGGTGTCCCAGATCTTTCCGCCATGCACGATGTGGTTGCTTTGTTTCCAAAAACGCACCTCCGCGGACTCGCGGTCATACCAGCCGTTGCCGACAATCCCGTGCGCGGCCACCGGCGCGCCGGTGAGGATCGACGATTGGGCCGTGCAGGTCACCGCGGGAAACGCGGGCTCATACGACTGGTGGCCGCGCCTCCGCGCGAAGGCCGTGAGTCCGGGCGTGTGAGCGCCCAGCAGCGATCCGGAGAGCCCGGCGATGTTCAGAACGGCGATCCGCATGCGGGTTGCTTTTCACGTGGTTGCACGCCGGAATGCAAGCGCCGCGAGATGGCGGGACGGGCCGCACGCGCTCCGCATTTCCGGCACGGCACGGCAATTTCGCCTCGCTTTGAACACAATCCGGCATTATGCCCGTATCCGGAAACCGAAACAAAACCCTCATGGCGCGTCGTGCAAGCTCCTCTCCCGGCCCCGGTATCATCCTCGGTGCCGCCGCAGCCCTCATGGTGGCTTTTTTCGCCGGCAAATCGCTGCTCGGCGGTAAAGCCGCCGCGTTTGCCGATGTCGATCCACTGGACATCGGCCACCTGCTTGAGGATGGCAACAGCCTGCGCGGCAATGAATATCTCATCGAAGGCACGGTGGACGAGAAACTCCAGTGGACACCCGATCGCGGCCAGCTGGTGAGCGTGCGAGTCAGCGCACCCGCAGGCGACGGGTTCATCGGCATCGAGATCCCCGCGGAGTTCAACCGCCTCAACATCGACACCCGCCAGAGATACGCCTTCCGCATCAAGTTCCGGCAGGGCGGCATCGCCGTGGCCACTGGCATCCACCGCCTCTGAAACCCAGCCCGCGCCCATCATGATTTTCGCACGGCTTCTGCCCATCCTTGTTTTCGCCGGCAGCGCGCACGCCCAGGTTTACACCCCGCCGCCGGCAGCACCCGCCGCAGCGGAGACGACACCCGCCGATTCCGCTGCGGCTCCGTCCAAACCCGCGCCGGCCAGTCCGCTTGGCCAGGAAATCCCGCTGCTCGACCCGTCTGCGGAAACCATCACCGTCGGCGGCGTGGTCATCCCACTGGGCGACAACCGGTTGCTCAAGGCCCGCTTCGAGAAATTCCTCAACCAGCCGCCGGAGAGCGGCGAGGACGCCTCGCGCTACCGCGAGACCATCGCGGAAATCCTCTCCACGCTCTCGCCATTGCGCGCCGGCGGGCCGGACCTTTACTCGGCCTTCAAACTGCTGCCAACCGCATCGTCCTATCCGGGCGACGCCAACCTTTGCGGATCGCTGGCCGAATCAATCTACACCGCGATGCTCGCCCGGCAGGATGTCAACAGCCTGCGCAGGCTCAACCAGACGATCGAGGAGGAAAAACAGGCGATCATCGCCGAGGGCGACTGGAAAGCGCGGCACGAGCGCGATGAGAAACTGGGGGACACCCGGAGTGTCGGCGGCTCCAAGGCATCCGCTGGCAGCCGTCCGCGCGAGGAATCCAAGGAGGCCGCGGGCAGTGGTGCCAACTCGCTGAAATATTCCGAGACCTTGCGCCGCATCGCCGAAATCGAGGCGCTCAAAAAAGCCAACATCGTGCGCACCGAGGCGCAGACGCTGCGCACCAAAACCCAATACCAGGTCTCGATGATCCAGTGGTTCGTCCAGCGCCGCTACGAACACGTGCTGATGGCCGCGCGATTCTACAACCAGATCTGGAAGGACGGGGACTCCACCCTTCGCATTGATAAAAACTCCGACGTCGCAAGACTCTTTTCCGAGTCGGTCGGAGTCAGCCCTACGGTCGCCTCGCTCGACGCGCTTTCCAATGAAGCCATCCGCGAGACCACCAAATATGTCGAGGCCTTCGACCTGATGCTCTCCCGCGACGAGCTGCACTCGGCCTCGCAGCGATTGATGGAAGCCTTCGCCCTCGGTGAGTTCCTCGCGCCCGTCGCCACCATGCCATTGGAGAAGAAACGCCGCGTTTCCGATTACATCCGCGACCTGCACGAGCTCTACGGCGCGATGCAGGCGCGGGACTACACCCGCACCCGCACGCTTGCCGACCGGCTCAAGTCGCTTGCCGGGGATTTCCCCGCGTCCAAGGTGGAGAGCGCCATCGCCGCCCACACCCTGGCCTCGGACCTCGCCATCGAGGAGGCCAAGGCGCACCTGCTCGGCGGCGCATCCGACAAGGCCGCGGAGAAAATCAAGTCCGCCACCGAGATCTGGCCCACCAATCCCAAACTCGACGAATTCCGCACCTTGGTGAACCGCTCCGGCGGCCTTGTCACGATCCGCAATGATTTCGACCGGTTGCTCTCCGAAGCCAATTTCCGCGAGATCGCCCGCCGCCAATACGAGATCGCGCCCGCCATCCAGGGCGATGCCGCCCGCGAGGACGCCTTCAGGCAAATCATGGACAACCTGATGAAAATCGAGGCCGCCCTCGGCAAGGCCGCGGAGTTCTCGAAAATGGGCCAGAACTATGCCGCATGGGAGCAGCTCGCCGAGCTGCGCGAGGATTTCCCCGACGATCCCAAGCTCGGCCGCGAACTCGAACTGCTCGCACCCAAAGTGGCGGATTTCACCAAGGCGCTCGACACCGCCCGGCAGTTCGAAAAGCGCACACCCCCCCAAACCGGCTCCGCGCTCGCCTGGTTTCTCAAGGCGCGGGACATCCATCCGCAGAGCAAGTTCGCCGCAGACGCCGTCAAACGCCTCGCCAACGAAATCCTGCCCGCCGGGGATGAGGTCTCAAGCCCGACAGCCACTGACCGCTGACCCCCTGCCCGATCCGGTTGATTTCATGGCGGCTTGATCACCGATGTTCAACTGCCATCCGTCTCATCCGCGGTCATGGGATCTGTTCCAACACGAATTTCACGGATCGTCGTATTTGCGAGTCGGGCCGGAGCCGCATTTCCACCGCTGGAGAGCTGTCCGCGAACTTGATGAAATTCATCATCCCCTCGGCATGCGGCCATTCATCCGCCCGTCCGCGGCCGATGGCTCCCGGTTGATCCTGGCATGTGGGGGGGGGCAGGCTGGAGGCGGAGGTGGGAATTGAACCCACGCATGACGGTTTTGCAAACCATTGCCTTACCACTTGGCTACTCCGCCGTGCCTGGTGCGCGGGGACGGATCCTTACCCGCCGCTGCCGGAGGTGTCAATGCCCGGAATCCGGGAAATCGCGGCGTCCAGGGCGCGGAACGCATGGTCGAGATCGTCCCCGGTGGCGCACAAGGGCGGCATCAGCACAATGGTGTCCAGCACCGGGCGCGTCAGCAGGCCGTGCGCGCGCGCAGCGTGGCAGACCGCTTCGCCCACGCGTGCCTCCGCCGGGAATGGCGCTCCGCCGGGGCGCCGCAGTTCGATGCCGGCGATGAATCCGCACTGGCGCACGTCGTGAACGCACGGGTGTGCGGCCTTGAGCGCCGCCAGACCCGAGCCGAGCCGTGTGATTTTCGCGGGCAGCTTCTCCAGTGTCTGCTCGTCCTTGAAGACCTGCAGGCTGGCGAGCGCGGCGGCACAGCCCGGCGGGTTGGCGGTGTAACTATGACCATAGTAAAACGCGCGCTCCGCGCCGCCCAGAAACGCATCGTGGATCCGGCCGGTGGCCAGCGTGGCGGCGAGCGGCAGGCTGCCGCCGGTGAGGCCCTTGGCGAGGCAGAGGAAATCCGGCGTCACGCCCTCGCGCTGGCAGGCGAACATGGTTCCGGTGCGGCCGAAGCCGGTCATGACCTCGTCGAGGATGAGGTGGACACCGGTTTCATCACACCATTCGCGCAGTCCGGCGAGCATGCCGGGCGGCCACGGCCGCATTTCGTTCACGCCCTGGATCAGCGGCTCGATGATCACGCCGGCCAGGCAGCGCGTGTCGAGCCGGCGCAGTTCGTCCATCGAACGGACATGATGGACCGTGTAACCGTGGGCGCGGAAGCGTGCGAAAAAACGGTCCACCCCGCCGAGCGATGCGGCGCCCAAGGTGTCGCCATGATAGCCATTGGCGAAGGCGGCGAAGGAGTCGCGCTCCGGATCACCGGTCTGCATCCGGTATTGCAGCGCCATCTTGAGCGCGCACTCCACGGCGGTGGATCCGTTGTCCGAGTAGAACACCCGTTCGAGCGTGCCCGGAGGGAAAAACCCGCAGAGTTTCTCCGCCAGCTCCGCCGCCAGCGGGTGGGTGAATCCCAGAAACGACACATGTGCGGTGTTTTCGAGCTGGGTGCGGATGGCGGCCGAGATCACCGGGTGCGCGTGCCCGTGGATGTTGGTCCAGATCGATGAGTTTCCATCCAGATACCTGCGGCCTTCCGAGTCTTCAAGCCAGGCGCCCCGGCCGCGGACCAGCACCAGTGGCTCATGGCCCGGCGCGCACCACTCGCCCTGGCGGGTGAAGGGGTGCCAGCAGTGGGCTTGATCGGCCCGGATCCAGCGGCGGGTGTCATCGCGCATCGCCCGGCGATTATGGCTGGAATCACCCGGCCGGAAAGACGAACTTCCATGAAGCGGCGCGCCGCAATCCGCTTGATGCCTCATGGGTTGCGGATGAATCTTTCCACCCATGAAGGTCCCCGCGTTGTCATTTGCGCCGCACCGGCTCCGGTTCGTGTTGTTGCTGACGGTGTTGCTTGCCGATCCGGCGGCGGCCCGGATTCCCGGTCTGGGCCAAGCCGCCGCAGGCAATGGAGCCGCCCCGGCGGTGGAAAAATCCGAAGAAGTCCGCCAGCGGCTCGAACTCTGGCAGAAGGAGGCGCGCGAGGCGCACTCCCGCATGGAGAACGCCACCGCCCTGCCCGCAGGCATCACGGCCGCCGAGCTCGATGACCGCCGCCGCGATCTCGAGCAGATGATCTTGGTCACCACCACCGCGCTCAAGAACCTCAATGCGGGTGCCGATGCACGCAAGGCGGCTCAAAAAGCCCGCGCGGAGGGCGCGGCATGGACCGGCTTTGCGGAGGCTCCTCCCTACTCCGTGATCATGGTCGATGAGTTGCTCAACGAGCGCGACGCGATCAGGGCCTCACTCGTTTCCCACGAATCGTCGCTTTCAAACTTCGAGCGTCTGCTCGCCGCCACCGTCACGGAGGTCAAGGCCGCCGAGGATGCCGTTGGCGCCCGATTGCTGGCTGTGCGCAATGCCACGCCGGACCAGACGGACGCCGCGAAATGGCGCTTGGAGGCCGCGCGTTTGCGATCCCGGCTGGTGGCGACCCGCGCCGGCTATCTCCAGGCAAGCCGCGACGGACTCAAGGACCGCATCGAGGCCTCAAAGGCCGAGCTGGCCCTCGCCGACCGCAAGATCGCCGCCGCCAGCACCGATGTCCGGTTCAGCGAGGAGGATCTCGCCGCCATCGGTAAAATTTCCGGCGAGAGGAAGGCGGCCGTGGAAAAGGAACTGGCCGCCCTGCCCAAGCGCCTCGAATCCGCATTCCGGGACCGCACGCGGGCACAGGCCGCGCTCGACCCGCTGCTGGAGGCTGCCGCCACCGGCACCGAACCGGAGGGCCTCCAGCTCGCACGCTTCCGCCTTGAGGCGGCGGAGGCGCGCATCGAGTCGCTGCAGTCGATCACCGAGGGCCTCGAAAGCCTGGTCCAGCTGGAAAATCTGGTGTGGAAAATCCATCAGGACCGCCGGATTGTCATGACCGCATCCGGTGATGAGGAGCGCGCCAAGGCGCTGGAATCGCTGGACATGGCCGCGGAGCGCCTGCGCTCATGGGCCAACGTGATCGCCAACGAGATGGCCGCGTGCGGGGCGGAACTCGGCAAGATCGAATCACGCGCCGCCTCCATCAACGCGGAGGATCCGCGCTTTCCGCTGATCAACCAGAAGCGCGCAGCACGCAGCGAGACGCTCGCCATGCTGCAGCGGGTGAACCAGGCGGTGGACATGCACCGCAAGCTGGTCAGGCGCTGGCTGCAGGGCTTCAGGCCCGCCGTCGAGGATGCCGGCATGCTCGCGCGGGTTTCATCATTCGCCACCCGGACATGGCTCGCCGCGAAGTCCTTGTGGTCGCTCGAGGTCATGCGCTTCGAGAACAAGGTGGAGGTCGACGGCCAGACGATCACCGGGAAAATCCCGGTCACGCTCGGCATGTTGTTGCGGGCGCTGATCTTCTTCCTTGCCGGCTATTGGATCGCCTCGCGGGTGGCCAGCCGCATCCAGCGCGGCGTCGTCAGGCGCGGCCACATCGCCGAGGCGCAGGCAAAGACGTTGCGCAACTGGGCGATGATCGCAGTGGGGGTGGGACTCGTGCTGGGCACCCTTGCCTTCCTCAGGATCCCGCTCACTGTTTTCGCATTCTTCGGCGGCGCGCTGGCCATCGGCATCGGTTTCGGCACCCAGACGCTCATCAAGAACTTCATCAGCGGCATCATCGTGCTAGCGGAGCGCAAGGTGCGCGTCGGCGACATTCTCGATGTGGACGGTGTCATCGGCACGGTGGTGGAGGTGAACACGCGCTCATCGGTGATCCGCAGCGCCGATGATGTGGAGACGATGATCCCCAACTCGCTCTTCCTCGAGAACCGCGTCACCAACTGGACGCTATCCAGCTCCAAAATGCGCCGCAGCATCCGTGTCGGGGTCGCTTATGGATCGGATCCGCGCGTGGTGATGGACATTCTCGTCGAGTGTGCGGGCCGCCATGGCAGGATCTGCAGGGAGCCGGCGCCTTTCGCGGTGTTCGAGGATTTCGCGGAGAGCGCGTTGGTGTTCTCCCTCTATTACTGGATGGAGATGGGTGCGTCCTCCAATTCGCTGGTCGTGGCCAGTGACGTCCGCCTGATGATCGAGAAGCGCCTCGGCGAAGCCGGCATCCAGGTGCCTTATCCGCAGCGCGACATGCATCTTTCCACCACGGATCCGATCCGCGTGGAAATTTCCGGTCACTCCGCCAATCCATCCGCCCGGCCGCAATGAACGACGACGCCCGCTGGATGGCCATCGCCATGGATGAGGCGCGCAAAGGCGTGGGCAAAACCGCGCCGAACCCGCCGGTGGGCGCGGTGATCGTCAGGAACGGCGTGTTGCTGGGCAGGGGGTGGCACAAGGCCGCCGGAATGCCGCACGCCGAGCCCGAGGCGCTGGCGGACGCGCTCGCAAACCACGGCCCCGGCGCAGCGCGCGGCGCCACCGCCTATGTCACGCTGGAACCATGCTCCACCCACGGCCGCACGCCGCCGTGCACCGCGGCACTGGCCAACGCCGGAATCGCCCGCGTCGTCTATGCCTGCGCGGACCCCAATCCGCGGCATTCGGGACGCGCCGACAAGGTTCTAACAGAATCGGGGATCGAAGTGGTTTCCGGCGTGCTGCATGATGAAGGGGCGAAACTGCTGCGGCCGTTTTTCAAGGCCATGGAGACCGGTCTGCCGTGGGTGATCTGGAAAACCGCGATGAGCCTGGACGGACGGCTCACGCGCCCGCCGGGCGAGGGCCGCCGGCTCACCGGCCCCGCGGCGCTTGCCGATGTCCAGCAGCTGCGTGCCAGCGTGGATGCGATCCTCACCACCGGCGAGACGGTCCGCCGTGACAAGCCCGCCCTGACGATCCGTGCGCCCGGCCTGTGCGATGGCAGGAAGCAGCCATGGCGCGTGGTTTTCACCGGTCGTCCCGAATCACTGCCGGCGGACGCACCGTTGTTCACCGACGAATGGCGCGATCGCACGCTTGTCCGCCCGCGCGGTGACTTCGCGGCCACGCTGCGGGGCTTGGTCAGTGAGCAGGGGGTGCTCACCGTGATGACCGAAGCCGGGGGTGTTTTCAGCGCCGCGCTTTTCGAGGCCGGGCTGGTGGACGAGGTGTGGGTCTATTGCGCGCCGTTGCTGTGCGGCGGTCCGGTCCCGGCGCTTGCGGGCGCGGGCCTGCCGGAGCCGCTGCATCTGCATGAAACCGAATTCCTCCAACTCGGCGCGGACATCCGCATCCGCGGCGTGATCCACACGCGCGGGGATGACCGGCCGCGCGTTCCTGCGGTTTGACATCACCTGCCGCTCATGGCGGCGGCCCGCGACGTGCCACGGCGGGCAAGGCACCGCGGACGCGCACCCCGATCGCGTAAAGCGAGGTGCGCGCGGTGATGAAGAGCGTCCTGCCCTCCGCTCCGCCGAAGCAGAGGTTGGCCGGCGCCTCGGGCACCGGGATGATGCCGGACAACCTGCCCGCCGCATCGAAGATCCTCACGCCGTCGCCCGCGCTCGACCAGACGCGCCCGTCCTCATCGCAGCGGATCCCGTCCGGCGCGCCCTGGCCGATCTCACAGAACACCCTGCCATTGGAGATGCCGCCGTCCGCGGCCACCTCGAACACGCGGATGTGTTTCGGCGCACCGGAATCCGCGACGTAAAGTTTCCGTCCATCCGGCGAGAGGGCGATGCCGTTGGGCTTGTCGAAGTCCTTCGCCAGCACCCTGAGATCCCCGGATGCGGGATCAAACCGGAACACCCAGCGGCCGCCCAACTCGCCCGCCTGCCCGCGTAGGCCGTAGTCCGGGTCCGTGAAATAAACCGCGCCGTCTCCGGCCACCACCAGGTCGTTGGGTGAGTTGAAGCGCATGCCCTCGAAGCGGTCCACAAGCGTGCGCAAGGTGCCGTCGCCTTCGAGGATGGCGAGGCGCCGTCCCTCATGCTCGCAGGTGATCAGGCGGCCCCGTGCGTCGAGCGTGTTGCCGTTCGCGCCATGGCTCGGCTTGCGCCAGGTTGTCAGGCCGTCTTGCTCCGACCATCGCTTCAACTCGCCCGCGGGAATGTCGCTGAAGACGAGATACCCGCCACCTTGCGGCACCCACACCGGGCCCTCGGTGAACTTCATGCCGCCGGCCAGCTTGCGCGGCACCGCGGCTGGGTCCACACAACGCGCGAAGTCATCACCCGCGCCCTGTCCCGCAGCGATTGCAGGGGCCGTCATGACAACCAGACAAAGCACGCGTTTCCGGATATGGATCATCCGTGCGGATCATCGGGGGTTGCTTCATCCGGGGGAAGCCGGAAAATTTCCCGTCGCCCGGCCGTGAATCCGGTGCTACGGATGCGGCGGATGTTCGAAGTCAGGGAAAAGCCCGAAATGGTCGAGCGCGCCCTGCTGGTGCGCTTCTATTTCGATGCGCGCGAGGAGGCCGAGGCGGAGTCGTTGCTCGCGGAACTCGGCGAACTGGTCAAAACCCTCGGCATCGAGGTGGCCGGGGTGGTCTTGGCACGCTGCCGCGAAATGCAGAAAAAATTCCTCTGCGGCACCGGCAAGGCGGCCGAGATCCGCGAGCTGGCGCGCGCCCATGAGTGCGACGTCATCGTCATCGACAACGGCCTGGCCCCATCCCAGCAACGCGAGTGGGAGAAACTCGCCGACCTTTGCGTGATCGACCGCGAGGAGGTGATTCTCGACATCTTCGCCCGCCGCGCCCACACCCGCGAGGCCCGGCTCCAGGTCGAGCTCGCGCGCATGCAATACGCGCTCCCGCGCCTCGCCCGCATGTGGGGACACCTCGACCGCGAGGGCGGCTCCGGCGGCGGCATGGGCGGCGGCGCCGCACGCGGCATGGGCGAAAAACAGATCGAGGTGGACCGCCGCCTCGCCAATGTCGCCATCGACCGCTGCCGGCGCGAACTCGAACAGGTGCGCAAGCAACGCAAGACCCAGCGCAAGGAACGCGAAAAACACGGCACGCCGCACGCCGCCATCGTCGGCTACACCAATGCCGGCAAGTCGTCGCTGCTCAACGCCCTGAGCGGCGCGGACGTGATGGCCAAGGACATGCTCTTCGCCACGCTCGACACCACCACGCGCCGCATCGACCTGCCGGACGGCCAGCCGTTGCTCATCACCGACACCGTCGGTTTTGTTAGAAACCTGCCGCACCGGCTGGTCGAGGCCTTCATGGCCACGCTTGAGGAGGCGGTGCTCGCGGATTTCCTGATCCATGTGCTCGACGCCACCGCGCCCGAGGCCGCGGTGTTCCACCGGACGACGCTCGATGTGCTTGCCGAGCTGGGTGCCGGCGAAAAGCCGATGATCACGGTGCTCAACAAGACGGATCTCGTCACGGACCCCGACCGGCTGGCCGCGCTCGACCGTTGCTTTCCCGGCGCGCTGCACGTCTCCGCTCTCACCGGCAGCGGCCTTGATGATCTGCTGAAAGCCTGCTCCGCCGTGCTTGCCGCCCGCGTCCGTTGCAAGGACTACCGCATCCCGCAGCAACGCGCCGATCTCGTCGGCCTGCTCCACCGCGAGGCAAAGGTGCTCTCCACCGGCTACGAGGGCGACAGCATCCTGGTGCGCGCGGTGGTGCCTGCCGCCATCGCCGGGAAACTCGAGGGCTTTGCCGCTACCTGAGCGTGCCGCCGGGCGCGCAGCGGGCGGGGTTTTGCTTTCCAAGGGGTTGGCGATTCCGCACAGTCCGCCGCCTTTCCCGCCATGTCCGAGACCCGCAAGCCCTTCCCGTTCCGCGAATTCGAGCCGAAATGGCAGCAACGCTGGGAGTCCGCCAAAACCTTCCGCACCCCGGGTCCGGGCGACGAGGGCTTCGATCCGGCCAAGCCGAAATACTACGTGCTCGACATGTTCCCCTACCCGAGCGGCGCGGGACTGCACGTCGGCCACCCGGAGGGCTACACCGCCACCGACATCCTCGCCCGCTGCAAGCGCATGCAGGGATTCAACGTGCTCCACCCGATGGGATATGATTCGTTCGGCCTGCCCGCCGAGCAATACGCCATCAGGACCGGCCAGCACCCGGCCATCACCACCGCCGCCAACATCGCCAACTTCCGCCGCCAGCTCAAGTCGCTCGGCTTCGCCTACGACTGGGACCGCGAAATCGCCACCACCGATCCGGAATACGTCCGCTGGACGCAGTGGATCTTCCTGCAGATCTACAATTCGTATTTCTGCGGGGAAACCAACAAGGCCCGTCCGGTTTCGGAACTCGAGGCGAAAGGATGGACCCGCGGGCAGATCGATGCCGTCAGGCTCGCCTACGTCGCCGACACGCCGGTCTGGTGGTCGCCCGACCTCGGCACCGTGCTCGCCAACGAGGAAGTGGAGGAATGGAAAAGCAAGGGCCACACCGTCGAGCGCCGCCCGCTGCGCCAATGGATGCTGCGCATCACCGCCTATGCCCAGCGCCTGATCGACGAACTCGACGGCCTCGAATGGCCGGATGGCATCAAGCTGCTGCAAAAGAACTGGATCGGCCGCAGCGAAGGCGCGGAGGTGGATTTCCACCTCAACGGACACAAGGTCACGGTCTTCACCACCCGTCCGGACACGCTTTTCGGCGCGACCTACATGGTCCTCGCACCGGAGCATCCGCTCGTCGCGGAAATCACCACTGCGGAACAAAAGGAAGCCGTCGAAGCCTATCAGAAATCCTGCTCTTCCAAATCCGACCTCGATCGCGGCGACCTCAACAAGGACAAGTCCGGCGTCTTCACCGGCGCCTACGCCATCAATCCGGTCAACAACGAAGCCATCCCGGTCTGGATCGCCGACTACGTGATGATGGGCTACGGCACCGGCGCGATCATGGCCGTGCCCGCGCATGACGAGCGGGACTTCGAGTTCGCGACGAAGTTTGCATTGGAGATCAAGGCGGTCGTTTCAAAAGGGGAGCGCGGGCGTCCCGCCCGCCTCTTCGACGAGTCATCTGAAACCGTCATCTCCCGCCATAAACTCCCACACTGGCAGCAAGGCGGCACAGCGTGTTTCGTTACATGGCGTCTCGACGACAGCCTGCCAAAGGAAAAGCTGGAGCAATGGTCCGCGGAACGTGAGGCATGGCTGAACACCAATCCCCGTCCATGGAGCGACGAAACCGAGAAAGATTATCATCAGCGGTTTACCGACCGACTCGACGAGTGGCTGGACGCGGGCTCGGGAAGTTGCGTGCTGAGACGTCCGGAAGTGCGTGACGTCGTTGCGAAAGCGCTGACTCACTTCAATGGCGAGCGTTACGATCTTCACGCCTATGTCATCATGCCGAACCACGTGCATGTTCTGTTTTCGCCCGTGGAAGGCCACCGGCTGCCCGACATCCTGCATGCATGGAAAAGTTTCACCTCAAAGGAAATCGGCAAGATGATCGGCGAGAGTGGCAGACTGTGGCAGACGGAATATCATGACCGGCTGATCCGGAACGAGCGGCATTTCAAGATGGTGCTCGGATACATTGCGGAGAACCCTGCAAAGGCACGGTTGAAGGAGGATGAGTTTGATTGGTGGAGCGGAGCGCCATCAAAAGCGGGCGGGACACCCGCGCTCCCCTTCTGTGATCCCGGCATCGCCATCAACTCCGGCTTTCTCGACGGCCTGCCCACTGCGGATGCCAAGGCGAGGATGATCGACTGGCTGGAGTCCAACGGCAAAGGCAGGCGCCGCATCCAATACAAACTGCGCGACTGGCTCTTCTCCCGCCAGCGCTACTGGGGCGAACCGTTTCCAATCATCTGGAAAGCCGGCCACCACCACGCGATTGCCGAAAGTGAACTCCCGCTGCTCGCGCCGCCGCTCGACGACTACAAACCCAGCGGCACGCCCGATCCCTTGCTCAGCAAGGCCACCGGCTGGGTCAATCTCCCCGACGGCTCCACCCGCGAAACCAACACCATGCCCCAATGGGCCGGATCGTGCTGGTATTACCTCCGCTACTGCGATCCGGGTAACACCAGCCGCTTCATCTCCAAAGAAGCGGAGGCGTATTGGAGCGGTCAGGGGAGCGTGGGCGTCTCGCCCGCATCTTCATCCAACCCAGCGGGCGGGACGCCCGCGCTCCCCTGTGGCATGGTCGATCTCTACGTCGGCGGCACCGAGCACGCCGTGCTGCACCTGCTCTACGCCCGTTTCTGGCACAAGGTGCTCTTCGACCTCGGCCATGTCACCACGCCCGAGCCGTTCCAGAAGCTCGTCAACCAGGGACTCATCCTCGGCGAGGACGGACAGAAGATGTCGAAGTCACGCGGCAATGTGGTGAACCCGGACGATGTCGTCCGCGATTACGGCGCCGATGCCCTGCGCCTCTACGAAATGTTCATGGGGCCGCTCGAACAGGTGAAACCATGGCAGATGAAGGGCGTCGAGGGCGTGTCACGCTTCCTCGCCCGCGTCTGGCGCGTGGCCTTCGAGGAAACGCAGGACGGCGCCTTCAACGTCTCGCCGAAGATCCGGGACCTGCCGTGCACCGACAAGGAGCTGCTGCGCGTCGTTCATGAAACCATCAGGAAGGTCGGCGAGGACATCGGGAAACTCAGTTTCAACACCGCCATCTCGCAGATGATGATCTGCACCAACGCCTTCACCCAGGCGGAGGTGGTGCCGCTGCGCGAATTCATCCGCTTCCTCACCGTGCTCAACCCCTTCGCCCCGCACCTCAGCGAGGAGATCGCCGCGCGGCTCGGTGTGGAAACCATGCTCTGCGAGACGCCCTGGCCCGCCTTCGATGAAGCCGTGCTGGTCCGCAGCGAGGTCGAGTTCATCATCCAGGTGAACGGCAGGCTGCGCGACCGCGTCCTGCTTGCCGCGGATGCCGGCGAGGATGCCGCCACGGCCGCGGCCCTCGGGAGCCCGAAGGTCAGGGAGCACACCGACGGCAAGACCGTCCGCAAGATCGTCTTCGTGCCCGGCAAGCTGCTCAATATCGTGGCCGGCTGAGCGGAGGCCGGCATCGCCGCCCGCGTCCGCCAATCCCGCCTTGCCCGCCGCCATCCGCCCTGTTTCGATCCGTCCCCACCCGCAATCCCATGGCCAACAAAGACTTCACCGACCCCGCCCGCATGGAGAAAATCGTCTCGCTGTGCAAGCGGCGCGGATTCGTTTTCCAGGCCGGCGAGCTTTACGGCGGCCTCAACGGCGTGTGGGACTATGGTCCGCTCGGAGCCGAGCTCAAGCGCAACCTCAAGGACTACTGGTGGCGCAGCACCGTGCAGGAGCGTGACGACATTCTGGGCATGGACGGCTCGATCCTCACCATGGAGCAGGTGCTGGTCGCATCCGGCCATGTCGGCGGGTTTTCCGATCCGATGGTCGATTGCAAGACCTGCAAGGGCCGCTTCCGCGCCGACAGCCTGGAGTCGTTCCAATGCAGGGAAAAACCCAGCGTCTGCCCCGGCCAATCGCCGAAATGCGAGCTCACCGAGCCGCGCCAGTTCAACCTGATGCTGCAGACGAACTTCGGCGCCACCGGCGAGCAGATCGCCTACCTCCGCCCGGAGACCGCACAGTCGATCTTCGTGCAATACAAAAACGTGCTCGACTCCAACCGCATCAAGCTGCCCTTCGGCATCGCCCAGATCGGCAAGTCGTTCCGCAACGAGATCAACCCGCGCAACTTCACCTTCCGCTCGCGTGAGTTCGAGCAGATGGAGATCGAATATTTCTGCCATCCCGACGACGGCCTGCGGCTCACCGACGAGTGGCTCGAGACGCGCCTGCGCTTCTACGAGGAAATCGGCATCCCGCGCGAAAAGCTCCACATCAATGACATTCCGGACGGCGAGCGCGCGTTCTACTCGAAGAAGACCTACGACATCGAATACGCATTCCCCTTCGGCGTGCAGGAACTCGAGGGCGTGGCCTACCGCACCGATTACGACCTCGGCGTGCACCAGAAGGCCTCCGGCAAGCCGTTGGAATACTTCGACGAGGAAACCAAGACCCGCTTCCTCCCGCATGTGGTGGAGCCCTCGGCCGGATGCGACCGCACCGTGCTCGCGCTGATCTGCGAGGCCTTCGACGAAGAGCGTGTCGATGACGGCAAGGGCGGGGAGGAGGTCCGCACCGTGCTGCGCTTCAAGCCGGCGATGGCGCCGGTCAAGGTGGGCGTTTTCCCGCTGCTCAAGAAGAATGCGGAGCAGGTGCGCATCGCGCGGGAAATCCAGGACCGCCTGCGCAAGTGGATGAGCGTGTTTTATGACGACGGCGGTGCTGTCGGCCGCCGCTACCGCCGCCAGGACGAGATTGGCACGCCGTTCTGCGTGACGGTGGATTTCGAGACGCTCGGCGAGCAGGGCGCGGAGTTGAAGGACACCGTGACCATACGCCACCGCGATTCAATGGCGCAGGAGCGGCTGCCGATCGACCGGCTGCTGCCATGGCTGCTGGAGCGGGTGCGTTGACCGCGGCGTTTGCCTGCGATCATTCCTCCACCGGAGTGGCCCGCGGCGGCGCGGGTTCCTCCACCGGCAGCGCGCGCATCGGCGGGGCCTCCTGCTGCGGATGCACGCGCCGCGGTTTGACTAGAATGGCGCGCGGTGGTTCCTCCTGCGGCGCGGGATCCGCGGGATGCACGACCTCCGGTTTCGGCGGCGGTGGCTCTTCCACCACCACGGCCCTGCCCGGGGTGATCCGCATCTGCCCTTCATCCGGCGGGTTTTTGCGCATGCGGATTTCCACCCTGCGGTTCAACGCCTGCTGCGCGGCATCGCCCGTTGTCACCAGCGGGTTGAACCGGCCGAAGCCGCGGGTGATGATGCGCGAGGCGTCCATGCGCATCGATTCCACCAGATAGCGCTTCACCGCCTCGGCCCGGCGGATCGAGAGCGCTAGGTTGAATTCATCCCCGCCCACCAAGTCGGTGTGCCCCTCGATCCAACAGAACAGGTTCGGATTCCGGTCCATCAGCAAGGCCAGTTTCATCAGGCCCACCCGCGCGCTCTCGCGCAGCTCGGCGCTGTTGAACTCGAACAACAGGTCGCTCGGCAGCATCGTTTTGCTCGAGAGCAGCACATTCGGCGGCACATCCAGCAGGTCGTCGAGCGTGGCGATACCGTCCAGCGCGCCCTTGTCCACCTGCCCGCCGGCCCCGCGCCTGATCAAATCCTCGGTGAATTTCCCGAGTTCGGCGTCATCGGTCGGCAAGGCGCCGGGGTCCACCGTGACCTGCCCGATCTCGGCGGGCTTGAGCCGCTCCGGCTCGCGCCCGAGCTCCGGCATCTCGGAGTCGATCTCCAGCCCGCTGGAAATCTCCATCGCCACTGCGGCGGGGTCTCCCTCCAGCGCCGGATTGCGCATCTGCAGCGCGTATTCGGCCTCCATGATCTGGGGCTTGATGTCGATCTCGAGATCCTTTGGCAGGGCGTCGAGAAGGTCCACTTCCTCCAGCAGTGTGTCCGCATCCTGCGGTGGTGTGATCACGTTTTCCGGTGGCACGGCCTGCTCGATTTCCATCGGCCGCACCTCCACCTGCGGCACCCGGATCGCGGCGGTGCTCAACTCCCGCGCCTGCTCGAAGCGCAGCGCGATCTGCATCCGGTCCAGCGCGATGAACACCGCCACATGCAGCAATACCGAAACCAGCATGGCCGCCGCCGCCCACCAGCCGAGGTGCTCGGGACCCGGCAGCCGGTAGCTGTCGCCGCCGCGCGCTTGATGCCATGGATAGCCTTCGGGCATGGCCGAAGATACGGACATGCGCCGCCATGGCAATCACCGGAAATCCCATTTCATGCTTGGCATCTGGCGTGCTGGCACATCATTGAATCATCCCCCCTCACCACCCCACACCCAATCCCCACCGATCATGGCCGCGAAAAAGACTGCGAAAAAGACCGCGAAACCCGCCACCACCGGAGCCACACCAGCCCCCGCTGCCAAAAAACCGGCGAAGAAGGCCGCAACGAAGGCGGTCAAAAAAACCACCGCGCCCAAGCCGCCCGCCATCACCTCCGAGACGGTCGCCCGCGCCGCCTACCTCAACTACCGTCGCCGCCTCGAACAAGGTCTGCCGGGAGATTCCCATGGCGACTGGCTGGAGGCCGAACGCCAGCTCAAGGGCGGCGCCTGATGCCGCACAATCCGCATCCTCAATCGACCAGGCCGTGGCGCATCGCGTAGCGCGTCAGGTCCACATTGGTCTGCAGGCCCATCTTGCCGGCGATCCGCGCGCGGTAGGTGGCCACGGTTTTTTCACTCAGCGCCAGCGCATCACCGATCTGCTTGAGCGTCCTGCCCGAGGCGATCAGCCTGAGCACCTGCAGCTCGCGGTTGGAGAGCAGTTCGTGCGTCGGCTCCGCCGCGGCGGCTCTCGCCAGCGATCCCGCCAGCAGTTCCGCCACCGATGGGCTCACATAGCGACCGCCGCCGAGCACCCGCTGGACGGCGGTGGCCAGCACGTCTGCCGCGGCTTCCTTGGAGATGTAGCCGGCGGCCCCGAGCTTGAGCGCGCGGACCGCGTAGTCCCGCTCCTCATGGGCGCTGATCACCAGCACCGGCATGGATGGTTTCACCTTGCGGATGTCGCGCAGCAGCTCCAGGCCGTTGCGGCCGGGTATGTTGACGTCCAGAATCACCAGATCCCAAGGCTGCCGGAGAATGGCGGAGAATCCCTCGCGGGATGATTCGGCCTCGCCGAACTCCGGGCCGGGCAAGTGTTCCCGCAACAGCGAGATGATGCCGCGCCGCAGCAGCGCGTGATCGTCAACAATGAGGATTTTCATGGGGGTGGATCTGGAGTGGGGGATGGGTCTGCTGTCGCTTCCAGCGGAATCGTCAGCACCACCTCGGTGCCATGCGGCGGTGGTGCGTTGAATTCAATCCTCCCGCCCACGCCCGCCGCGCGCTCGTGCATGCCGCGCAGGCCCAGCGACGGGCGGTTGCCCAGCGGCGCCGGATCCATGCCCCGGCCGTTGTCGCGCACGCGCAGCACCAGGCTGTGGTCCTCGATGCCGCAGCAGGCATCCACTCGCGACGCTCCCGAATGCCGCGCGATGTTGGTGAGCGATTCCTGAAAGATGCGGAACACCGCGGTTTCCACCTCGCCGGGCAGCCGCAGTCCGGGCTGTGCCATCGACATGCCGCACAGGATGCCGCTCTTGCGTGAAAATTCCGCCGCCTCGTCACGCAGCGCACTGGCCAACCCGAGGTCATCGAGCGACATCGGCCGCAGATTCATCGAGATCCGCCGCATCTCATGCAGCGCATCGTCCACACTCTCTCCAGCCTCCACCAGCTGGTCAATCACCGGGTTGAGGCTGCGGTCATCGCGGCCGTCGATCTGGTTTTCAATCAGGCGCAGCTGCAGTTTGATGCCGGTGAGCCGCTGGCCCAGCTCGTCGTGAAGCTCGCGCGAGATCCGCGTCCGTTCCTCCTCGCGCAGCGCCTGGATACGCGCGGAAAGCCCGCGGAATTCCTCACTTTCCGCCTGCGCCTCGTCCAGCAGCTTGTTTTCCGCGCTCTGCCAGCCGCGGTGGGCGCGCCGCACCACCAGATAGAGCAGCAGGCCGGTCACGACCATGATGTTGACATCCTGGAGGGAGTATCGGAACCAATCGCGGCCCGCGCCGCCAATCAGTCTTTCCAGCAGCATCTCCGAGAGGGTGATCCATGCGCCTGCCAGCAGGATGCAGATCGCCAGGATCCGGACCTCCTTCAGGGGGAAAGGCCGCTTTTCCGCATGTGCCGCCGGGGGGGGGTCCGCGGCTCCGGCACCAGGGCCGGATGATTTCCAGAAAATCCTCACTCCTTATCATGATTAGCCCCATCTGTGCCCGGGGTCGAGTGGCGATTGTCATGGATTCATCCGACAGCGCGTTTCCGCCGCGACGCACGCGGATTCGGGCATCGCGCCATCTGTCGCACCCGCGCATCCCGCGAAAACTCACGGCATGCGAAACATCATCCGCCAAACCCGCCGGGGACCGCGCCTGCGCTGGTCCGCCACCATCATCGCCATCGCCTCACTGGTGCTGCCCGTCATGGGCCAGTCGTCCGTGAAACTCGTCTGGAATGCCAATCCGGAGCCGGACATCGCAGGCTACAAGGTCCACATCGGCACCACCTCGGGCGTCTTCACCGAGGTCCGGGACGTCGGGAAAACCACCAGCCATGTGGTTTCAAACCTGACCCCGTCCACCACCTACTACTTCGCTGTGCAGGCATACAACACCTCGAGCGTCTCCAGCGGCTTGTCCACCCAACTGCCCCACACCACCCTCAGCGCGTATCAGGCATGGGCCGTGGCCAGCGCGCTCAGCGGCGCGGATGCGGAGGCCTCCGCGGCACCCCACAACGACGGCGTGCCCAACATCCTCAAATTCGCCTTCAACATGAATCCGGCCGGCCCGGACATGCGCGTGCTCGAGATCGGCACCGGCACCGCAGGCCTGCCCGCGGGCATGGTGGAGGAGGGGACCGCCGGACCGGTCCTGCGCATGGAGTTCATGCGCCGCAAGAACAGCGGCCTGGCATACACGCCGCTGATGTCCACCGATCTCGCGTCCTATCAGCCGATGAACGGCGACACCACCGTGGTGCAGATCAATGTGGATTGGGAGCGCGTGGTCGTGCGCAAGCCGTTCGATCCGGAAACGCAGCACGCCATGTTCGCCACCGTGCGCGTGGAAATGCCGTGAGCCGCCCGCCGGTTCCCGCCGGGCATGCGTCCGGCGGGGCCACTCACGGCAGCAGCGCCTGCAACTCATGCGTCCGCCGCCCGCGCGCGACAAACGGGCTGTTGTATCCCAGCAACCGGTAGCCCGCGGGCTTGATGCCGAGCCGCGCCAGCTCGGCATCCACCGCGGCGCGGGCGC
>JBIJBN010000001.1:0-23213 GCA_044345175.1 Luteolibacter sp. | reverse complement strand
TCGGAGGCTTCCGCGAAGCGCCGTTCCCCGCTGAAGCCGGCCAGCTTTGCCATCATGGCCGCCGGCGTGACGGGCTCGATCGCGGGCGTTGCCACCGCCGGTGCTTCCCGCATGTCCGTGTCGGCAGCGAGCTTGCGCCGCCGGTCGATTTCCAGCTGCCGTGCCCGCACGTTGAACCGCGCGCGGCCGCGGGTTTTGAGTCCGGAGAGGATTTCCCCGAGGCGGGCGCTCGCGGCCTCATGGCCGGCCGGATCCGCAGGCTCTTCGTCAAACACCGGATCCAGCAGCAACCGGTGGTCGTCAAGGTGATCGGCCGCCAATTTCTGATAGACCGCCGCCCACTCCTCGTCGTCGGAACACCGGACGGCGGTCGCGCTGGTGAAGCATTCCGAGGCCTGATCCATCATCCCCTGGTTCCAGTTTTTCAATCCGGCGAGCATTGCGGCGAGCACCGTGGCCGCCGGAGTTTTCGCCGCCGGGGCGGCCAGGGGCGCCAGCCCGTCCATGCCCGCCAACAGCGCGTCCCACTCGGGACCGGCCAGTGGATGTGATGCGGGCATTTTCTGCAGGTGTTCCCTCAGGCCGGGCACGCGCCGGAGGGCGTCGGCCTCACGGTCATCGAGCCACGCGGAGAGCATTGCCTCCAGTCCGGTCCAGCTGCGGGTGGGTTCCTGCACGTCCGGGTGCTCATGAAGCGCGGCAAACTCCCTCTCTGCGGTTTGGAAATCCCGCGCCTCCACCGCGGCGCGCGCCGCCCGGTAGCCCTGCGCGATTTCCGCTGAGGAGTCGGCCATGCCGGATGACGGAGCCACCACGGTGATGGGTTGCTGCCGCGCCACGGGCGGAACCTGCGTGCCCTGCCGCTTGATCCACAGGGCGGCTGCCGCAAGCCCGGCTGTCACAAGCGCCGCAGCCGCCAGCCACCGGCCCGTCCGCGCGGATTTCACACGCCGGATGTCGGTTCCCACCATGCCGGATTGCACGTCAGCCAGCGCTTCCTTCAAGGCGGCGATCAACTCGTCATACGAATCGAATCGTGCGGCCGGATCATGGGCCATTGCCCGGTCCACCAGCCGGCAGGTGGCCGTGGATGCCCATGGTGCGGCCATGCCGAGCGGCGCGATGTGTTTTTTCGCCTCCAGCAAGGCCTCGCTGGTTGTCCAGTCGCCACCGCAGGGCGGGCTGCCCGACAAGGCATGATACAACGTGGCTCCAAAAGCATAGATGTCCGAGCGGAAATCCTCGGCATGACCCTCCACGGTTTCCGGCGGCACGTAGAAGGGCGTCGCCCATATCTCGGTGGCACGGGCGGTGCCGCCCTGCGTCACCAGCGCGAGCCCGAAGTCCACCAACTTCGCATGACCCTCGGCATCGATCAGGATGTTGCCGGGCTTCACGTCACGGTGAATCAGTCCGGCGGCGTGGGCGGCCCTCAGACCTTGCGCCACCTCGATGGCAAGCGCCAGCACCTCGCGCTCCGGAATCCTGCCGCGCTCGCGGATCTGATGCTCGAAATGATCCCCCGGCACCAGCTCCATCGCGATGTAAAAGCGTCCGAAGCCGCGGCCGGTGGTGTAAACGCGCACCACATTCGGGTGACTGAACGACGCGGTGAGCCGTGCTTCCTGCTCGAAGGCGGCGATCCGCCGCTCGTCGCCCGAGAAATCCTCACCAAGGATTTTCAAAGCCACTTCGCGACCGAGCATCCTGTCCCTCGCGGCGAATACCATGCTCATGCCTCCCACCGCATGGCGCCGCACCAGCTCGTAGGGACCGAACCCGCGCATCACCCGCACGGTTTCCCCGCATCCGGGACATACGACGCTTGAGAACGGCGCCAGCCCGGTGACGTCCAGCGGAATCCCGCAGGACGGGCAGTCGTCGATGACTTCAGGCAACACGCTCACGCCGAATCCTAGGGAGAGGATGGGAGGCCGGGCAAACTTCAAAGCACCGCTGCACAGTGCCACCGCTCCGCGCGCGCCAACTTGCGCCTTGCCGGATGCGGAGCCCCCGCAGACATTCATGCCGTGGAAATTCGCGCCGATGCCCATGCCGCGCGCCTCGACGCATTCCTCGCGGCGCGGCTGCCGGACCTCTCGCGCTCACGCATCCAGACGCTGGTCCGCGAGCAGTTCATCCTCGTGAACCAGCTCCCGGCCAAACCCCGCGACGAGGTGAAGCCCGGCGACCTCATCGCCATCGCCTTGCCCGAGGCGGTGCCGCTGGAGAACGCCCCGCAGGACATCCCGCTGGAAATCCTGTTTGAGGATGACGACCTGATCGTCCTCAACAAGGCGCACGGCATGGTGGTGCATCCCGCACCGGGAAATCCCGACGGCACCATGGTCAACGCGCTGCTCCACCACTGCAAAGGCCGCTTGTCCGGCATCGGCGGTGTCGAGCGCCCCGGCATCGTCCACCGCCTCGACAAGGATACCTCCGGCTGCCTCGTGGTGGCCAAGTCCGATGCCGCCCACCAATCGCTGGTCCGCCAGTTTTCCGAGCGCCGCACGATGGAAAAAATCTATCTGGCCGTGACCCGCGGGGTCCCCAAGCCGCTGTCAGACACCATTTTCACCCACATCGGCCGCCACCCGGTGAACCGCCAGAAGATGGCCGTGGTGAATCCGCCCGGCGGCAAGCCGGCCATCACCGCCTACGAGGTGCTCGCCACCGATGCCGCCACCCTCACCGCCCTGGTGCTCTGCCACCTGCATACCGGCCGCACCCACCAGATCCGCGTCCACCTGCATCACAAGGGCACCCCGATTCTCGGCGATCCCATCTACGGCAGCCCCGGCAAGGATCCCGCGTTGCCCCAGCGCCTCATGCTGCATGCATGGAAGCTCGCATTCGACCACCCGACCACCGGATTGCGCCATCATTTCGAATCACCGCTGCCGCCGGAGTTCTCGCCATGGATGGAGCGGTCGCCCGCTCGGCCTCACTGAGCCGGACGGATGCCCCGGACCGGCTTGATCCGGATCCATCCGGAGTCATCGATCACCGGGAATCGGCGGCGGGACCATGGTCAAGGCGCCTGCGGTAGCTTTCCACGGCCTGCGACCAGACGGGATGAATGCCTTCGGCCGATCGCAACCACACGGCCCGATGCATCATCAGCATGGCCGGCGCGACATACAGCAGCTCGGAAAGCTCGCTTTTCGAAATGCCGGACGGACCAAGGGCCAGACATCGCTCGGCCAGGGCCTCGTCCGCGGGAGAAAGCTCGGATTGCTCAAGCAGCGAGACATGCACGCCGTTGACGTATGGATCCACCACCGCGGCAATCACGCCGCGCCGCCCGCTGCTGGCCGCATCAAGCGCCGGATCAAGCGCGGCACCGGCGTGATCCGCCAGCCGGATCACCTCCGGTGGCGCGAGTTCCTCGGGCGTGGACAGGATGCCGTGGCGGGCAAGCGCCCTGCCGTAACGGACGCGGCTGGTCCAAACCGAGATCGGAATGGAAAGCAGCAGCCCCGCCAGAATCGGCGACATCCACGCGGCGAAAACCGGGCTGATCCGGAAAGCGAGAACCGTCCATGCGGCGCCAAGCAGCGTGGGGAAGGCATGAAAGCGGATCGCATCCGGCCATGACGTGCCGTCCGTTTCACGGTTCTGGTTTCCCCAGCCCGCATCGCGGCCAAGCACGATGCCGAGCACCATCATGGTGTGCGCGGCCATGATGCATGGCGCCAGCAGCATCGAGACGAGGGTTTCAAACATCGCGCCCGCGAGCACCGGCAGCGCGCCGCCGAAGGATTGCCGGACCGGACGCGTGAAAACCGCACGGCCGACCGCCAGGATCTTCGGCAAGAAAAGCAGCAGGAAAATGCAGGCGGTAAGGATCAGGCTCTGCTGGACGCCGTTGATGTCGAACCAGCGGTGGGCGAAGTTCTCGAATGGCAGCCGGCTCAGGCTGCTGGAGTAACGGTCCCATGCGATCCATGTGCCCAGCACCAGAAAGAGGAACCACAACGGGCTGCCAAGGTAGGCCATGATCCCCATGAACAGGTGCATGCGGGTGGGAAACGGCAGCTTGCGCGCGAAAATCAGCCACAGGTGCTGCAGGTTGCCCTGCATCCAGCGGCGGTCCCGGATCAGGTGGTCCATCAGCGTGGGCGGCGCCTCCTCATACGTGCCCTCGATGTCCCACGCGAGCCAGACCTCCCACCCTTCCGCCACCATCAACGCCGCCTCCACGAAGTCGTGGCTCAGAATGCGCCCGCCGAACGGTTCGCGGCCGGGCAACGCGGGCAGCTCGCAGAACTCGGAGAACGGCCTCAGGCGGATCAGCGCGTTGTGCCCCCAGTAACTGCCGCCATCCAGCTGCCAGTAGTTCAACCCGCGGATGAAAAGCGGACCGTAGAGACGCATCGCGAACTGCTGCAGCCGCGTGAAGACCGAGGACCCGCGGATCAGCCTCGGCGGTGTCTGGATGATGCCGAGCCGCGGGTGCGCCTCCATCGCGCGCGCCATCGTCACGACGTCGGCGCCATCCATCAGGCTGTCCGCATCCAGCACCAGCATCGCCTCGTATCCGCCACCCCAGGTGCGGACGAAATCGCCGATGTTGCCCGCCTTGCGGTTCTCGTTGGTTTTACGACGTCTGTAGTAGATACGGCCGAAGCCGCCGAGCCGGCGGCAGAGGTTGGTCCACGCGGTTTCCTCAAGCACCCAGAGATCAAGGTCCCGGGTGTCGCTCAGGATGAAGAAATCGAAGGCCGCGAGATGCCCGGTCGCCTCGATCGAGCGGAAAATGGCCTCGATCCGCGCGCAGACCTTGACGCTGTCCTCGTTGTAAACGGGCATCACGACGGCATGGCGTTTCGCCAGCGGACCGGCCGGGCCGTCGGCCAGCCGGGTGACGCGCACCGACCGCCCGCGGCCGGAAACCAGCATGTCGAGCGCCCCGAAGAGGGCGTGGAAGGATCCGAGGACCAGCAGCCCGTTGAGCACGATGAAGACCACCAGCAGCGGGTAGTGCGCCTTCTGGAAACCCATGCGCCAGAAAAGGTCGGCCAGCCACAGGCTGGCGGCCAGATTGACGGCCAACACGCTGCCGAAGAACAACCCGCGCCTGAACAGCGTCTGCCTGCGGCTGAAAAACCGGCCGCCGGATTCCGGCACGGATGGTTCGTCGGCTCCCATCAGTCGAGAAAGATAAACCAGAAGGTCAGGGCCGCGACGGCCAGCAGCAGGCCGGTGAACATGAAACGCACGATCGGCTTGCGGTCCATGGTTTCCCACCACTGCGCCGCACCGCTGCCGAGCGCGTTGAACTCAAGCGGCTTGGGCACCATCGTCAACGTGGCGAAACGCGGGCCCGCGGCAAGATAGGATTTCCGCATCGCCTCGACAAAGGCCGGCGGCCATGGCGGCGGCGTCAGGAACACGCCCTGCCACTTGTCCGGCATGCCCGCAAGCAGCAACGCCAGGCGCCCCCGCGCGGCGAGCCGCCGGTTTTCCAACGGGACATCAAGCACGTCCTGCGTCCACTCGGCGATCTCCGCCAGCGCCTCCTCCATCGCCAGCACGCGCGCCGGGGTTGCGGGTTCGTCCGCGCGCCGGGACGACGCGCGCCACAAGATGCCGCGCACCAGTTCCGCCACCAGCAGCCGGTTGCGCAGCCGCAGGGCCTGCAGGTATGCCTCCACCGCGGCATAGGCTTCCTCCCACTCGTTAAGCTCCTCCTCGTTGAGCGGACGCAGGGTGTCTAGGGAATGACGCGGTGGACCCATGTTTCTGTTAGAAAGTCCTCACCGCGCCGCAGGGCGCAGCGGAGTTCGACGGGTCCGGCATCCGCGAGGCTGGTGCCGGCCGCCGCGGGCGTGATCTGGAAGGAGACGCGCCAGCGGTTTTCCGGCACCTGCTGGACGTTGATGGCAAGGATCGAGATGGCGGCGGCGTTGTCGCCCACCGCCTCGACCACGGCCTCGGGCGGGATGTCGCTGTGTTTTTCCAGATTCGGGCCGGCGAACTCGACGATGACGGTGCGCTGCTCGGGCTGCCAGTCGTGCACGCCGCTGCGGGTGGCGACGACATGGCCGCCGGACTGGGAGGGATCCGCGTCCATCGTCCAGTGCTGGCGGTAGGAGAACTCGACGCGGTCTCCGGGGCGGGGAATGGCGGCGGGCTCCCACATCGCCACCATGTTGTCCATCATTTCATTGCCGGTCGGGATTTCCATCAGCATCACCCGCCCGGGCCCCCAGTCCGAGGTGGGTTCGATCCACAACGACGGCCGGAGGTGGTATGCGGCCTCGCCGTCCTCGTAGGCGCTGAAGCGACGGTCACGCTGCAGCAGCCCGAAGCCGTCGCATTTTTCCATGTTGAAAAAGCTGAACTCGAGCTTGCCGGAGTCGTTGCAAAGCGGACGCCAGATGCGCTCCCCGGTGCCCATACGGATCGCCAGGCCGTCGGAATCATGCACCTCGGGCCGGAAATCATCGAACCTGCGGCGCGAGTTCTCGCCGAACCAGAACATGCTCGACATCGGCGCGATGCCGAAACGCCGGACTTCCCGGCGAGTGAAGATCACGGCGCGCACGTCCATGATGGTGTCGTTTCCGGGGTGGACCCTGAATGCGTAGGCACCCGCATGGGACGGGCCGTCGAGCAGCGCGTAGAAGCGCGCATGGGTGTCGCCGGGTTCGGGTTTGCGCAGCCAGATTTCGCGGAAGCCGGGAAATTCCTCGGGCGTGCCATCGATGCCGGTGTCCACCGCGATGCCGCGCGATGAAATGCCGTAGTGTTGGTTTTTCCCGAGCGCGCGCCAGTAGCTGGCACCCTGGAAGGCGACAAGTTCGTCGAAGTAATCCGGATTGTTGAGGGGCGCATGCAGGCGGAAGCCCGCGAACCCGCCACCGGGCGGCAGATCACCATGCTTCTGAATCAGCGGACCGTAGTTGAAATATGCCTCGGCAAGACGGATCTGCTGCTGGTGGCTGCTGGTGAATTCATTGAGCGTCACCGGTTCGCGATACAGGTATCCGGGATGGAAAAACATCGCGCGGAACGGCAGGTTCTCGGTGATCCAGAGCGCTTGGTTCGGATTGAAACGGATGTCCCGATATTGGTCGTAGGTCAGTTCGTTCATCCATGCCGGCAGCCTGCCCGGATCGGGCGGACTGTATGGCCTGTTGGCCAGATCCCGGGCCCGGCTCTGGATGTTGTCAAAACCCACATCCTCACGCTCCCACGTCTGGCCATGCATGGAAACCACGCAGGCCGCGGAGGCAAACAGCATCATGATTCGGGGCACAGCCGTTTTCATAGGCATCCGCCCGCACCAAGGTCAAGAATGTCAATGCACCTGTCCCGGGCAGGACTGCCGCTGCGCCACGCGGACCGGACAGCGGAACCACCCCCCACCCGGGCGGCGCCCGATCATAATCCTTGCTTCCCGGCCCGCGCTCCGTAAGGGTTCCGCCCCGCCGCAGCCGCTGCGGCACCGGCGGATCACGCCCGCCATTCCGCGGCCCGGCCCTGTCCCGCCGCGGATCTTCCCACCAGCCACGCCATGTCCAGCGCCAGCTCACCGCCACTCGACTTCGCCAGCTCGCCGATCAACCAGTCGCTCGATGCCGGGCGCAAAATCGAGCTGTATTCGCAAATGGTCCGCATCCGGCGCTTCGAACAGGCCGGCCTCAAGCATTATCAAGCGGGCAAGATCGGCGGCTTCCTCCACCTCTACATCGGCCAGGAGGCGGTGGCCGTCGGAACCATCTCGCTCGGCGGACCGCACGACCACTTCATCACCGCCTACCGCGACCACGGCCACGCGCTCGCCGTCGGCATGGGCATGAACGAATGCATGGCGGAAATGTTCGGCAAGCAGACCGGCTGCTCGAAAGGCAAGGGCGGATCCATGCACTTCTTCGCGCCCGACAGGAATTTCTGGGGCGGCCACGGCATCGTCGCGGGCCAGACCCCGCTCGGCCTCGGCCTGGCATACGGCCTCAAATACCTCGGCCGCGAAGGCTGCTGCCTCTGCTACCTCGGCGATGGCGCGGTCAACCAAGGGGCCTTCCACGAGTCGCTCAACCTCGCCGCCCTGTTCGACATCCCGGTGGTCTTCATCATCGAGAACAACGGCTACTCGATGGGCACCTCCCAGGAACGCTCGTCCGCATTCGGCGGCTGCCTCGCCCAGCGCGGCGAGGCCTACGGCATGGACTGGGACGTGATCGACGGCTCGGACATCTACGAAGTCCGCGCCAAGACCCACATCGCCATGGAGCGCGCCCGCAAGGAGCACAAGCCAAGCCTGCTGGAAATCGATACCTACCGCTACTACGGACATAGTATCGCGGATGCGAACCACAAGAAATACCGCACGCCCGAGGAGATCGAACACTACAAGCAGAACCACGATCCCATCAACGTCTTCCGCCGCAAGCTCGCCGCCGAAGGCGTGCTTTCCGAGGAGGCCGCCACCGCCATCAACAAGGCGGCGCAGGAGGAGGCCGCCGCGGCCGTCAGGTTCGCCGAGGAATCCCCCGCGCCAACGATCGCGGACATCAGCACCGATGTTTATTGGGAAACCGACAACCGCACGCCCGCATCCATGCTCGGCCGCCATTTCTTCGACACCTGATCCCCATCCCTTTCCCCATGTCCCGCATCCTCACCTACCGTGAAGCCCTGCGCGAAGGCCTCGACGAGGAACTCGCCCGCGATCCGAATGTCGTCATCCTCGGCGAGGAGGTCGCCCAATACAACGGCGCCTACAAGGTCACCGAAGGCCTGTGGAAAAAATGGGGCGACAAGCGCGTCGTGGACACCCCGATCTCCGAGGCAGGCTTCATCGGCATGGGCATCGGCGCGTCCATGCTCGGCGTCCGCCCGGTCATGGAACTGATGTTCTGGTCGTTCCACTCGGTGGCCTTCGACCAACTCGTCAACAATGCCGCCTGCGTCCGCTACATGTCCGGCGGCCTGTGCCACTGCCCGATCGTCGTCCGCGGCCCGGCCAATGGCGGCACCAATGTCGGCGCCACCCATTCCCACATCCCCGAAGGACTGTTCGCCGCATTCCCCGGCCTCAAGGTCTGCGCTCCAGCCACACCGGCCGATGCCAAGGGCCTGATCAAGGCGGCCATCCGCGACAACGATCCGGTCTACGTGATGGAAAACACGCTGCTCTATGGAAACTCCGGCGAGGTGCCCGATCCGGCCGATGGCGACTTCGTCGTCCCGCTCGGCGTGGCCGACCTCAAGCGCGAGGGCTCGGACATCTCCATCATCGCCCACGGCCGCTCGGTGGTGCTGGCACTCGAAGCCGCCGAGGTCCTTCACGGGCAACACGGCATCCATGCCGAGGTGCTCGACCTCCGCTCGATCCGCCCGCTGGACGTCGAGGCCATCCTCAAGACCGTGCGCAAGACCCACCGCGCCCTGCTGGTCGATGAATCCAAACCCTTCGGCGGTGTCGCCGCGATGGTTTCCACCATCATCATGGAAAACGCCTTCGACGACCTGGACGCACCCGTCCAGCGTGTCTGCTCGATCGACGCCCCCGCCATCTACTCGCCGCACATCGAGAACGAACAACTCCCCAACACCCGCCGCATCATCGACAAGGTGCTCGCCATGGCCTGATCATCCACAGCCCGCCCGGCCGCGGCAGAAGCACAACCAGTTGCCGCCAGCTTCAACGATTTTCTGGGGGGCGCTCCATTCCGCGGATGGGAGCGCAAGGACTGGCGCCGGTGGAAATGAAGACGTCCATCCACTGCTCGACCGTAAGCGGCCAACAGAACCCCACTATGCGGCAAGGGGGGCATGGGCCTAGGATGGACCAATATGTCATCCATCACCGACTCATCCGCAGGCACCATCATCAAGTCCGACCGCAGCGGCAGCACCCCCTACACACCCGAATACAAGCTTGAGGTTCTAGCCGCTTTCGAAACCAGCAGTCTGAGTGCGCCGGACTTCGCCCGGCAGTGCGGCATCAAGTATCCCACCTTCGCGGCATGGATCGCGGCGCGGAAACGCGATGGTCGGCAGGGCACACGCGGGGATGGTCCCGCCTTTCTGGTCGCCGAGGTTTCCGTGGCAGCCGGCGGTGCCGCACTGGAAGTCCGATTGCCGGGCGGGGCCGTCGTTCGCGCATCGGACGCGGAGCAAATCCGTCTGCTTGCCGTGCTGCTTCGTCAACTTGCCTGAACCTGGCCGCCATGCACACCTTCAACGGCAACCTCAAGGTTTACGTAAGCGATCAACAGAACCTCTCTGGCATTTTTGTCAGAGGTCTTGCATCTCTGGCACCTATGCTGCGGGAGTCGCGCTGTGTTTGCTGGCATTGGCGATATCTTGGTGCCGTCGATAGATACGGTCAAATCCCCCACCCGCAGAACCCGGGCGTGGGCCGCCAGTTCGATCACCTGATGGAACGCGGATGCCAAAAGCGCCTTGTTCTCCCGGCCGGAACTTGCAGATCGAGTCGTGGTCCGGATGGGTGTCGGCGGTTAGAAAGCGCACCGCGACATTTTCGCAGGTCCGGCTTTCGATCCGGCGGCTCGAAAAGGTGCCGGTGGCGTAGCAGTAGATCAGCAGGCCGAGCATCATGGACGGTGGATACTGCGCTTTGCCGGTTCCGCGCTCATTGGTTTGAGCCAGGCTCAAATCCAACGCGGCGACGGCATCCATGATGAAATGCACCATGTGATCCGGACCCACCCAATCGCGAAGACCCGGAGGAAGCAACAGTGGGGTGGCGTAGTCAATGTTGACGAACCGGGCAGGCATGAAACCGCTACGCGTGCCCCGACCGGATTTTTCAACGGCCTTGCTCTAAATCCGACAGGCTGCTAGTGACACCACACCCAAAATTTCCATGAATCCCGTCCCATTTTGTCGCCGATCGAACACATTCATAGATGTCGTCGTTCTACGATATTTTTCCTTGTCGTCGATTGCCGACTAGGTCACGCTTTCCCCATGAAAATTCACAGCGTCAGGGAGTTGGCGGCCGTGGTTCGAAGCTTGCGCCGTGAGAAGGGCTGGACGCAGGCCAGGCTGGCGCGTGAGGCGGGAGTGGGTCGCGAATGGGTGATCCACTTGGAAAAAGCCCGGCCGAGGGTGGAATTCGGGCTGGTGATGGCAACCCTCAAAGCCCTGGGTGTGCGCTTGATGGTTGAGCCACACACGCCGGTGGAGTCTGAAATCGACCTCGGAGAAATCCTCCGTGAAACCCAAGCCTCCAGGCCCGGCAATGAGTGATTCCCTGGCAGTCATGGCCGATGGCGCGCGCATGGGCACAGTCCTGCGCATGGGCAAGCACCTGGCGTTTCATTATGACCCGACGTGGCTTGAATCTCCCCGCCGCTATCCTCTCTCACTCTCGATGCCCTTGGCACTGCCGCAGCATTCTCATGCGGTGATCGATTCCTTTCTCTGGGGCCTGTTGCCGGATAACCCGCAAACGCTGGAAGCGTGGGGCCGTCGTTTTCACGTCTCGCCGCGCAACGCCTTCCGCATCATCCGCCATGTTGGGCAAGACTGCGCGGGGGCGGTGCGGTTCCTTCCTATGGATCGTGGCCATAGACCAGGTCCATCCCCGGGAAGCGTGGATTGGCTCGACGAAGCCGCACTCGTTCAACGCATCGGGTTGCTTCTGGAAAACCATGGCACCACGCGCCTGGCAGGTGATGGCGGGCAGTTCAGCCTCGCCGGCGCCCAACCGAAACTCGCGCTTCACAAACACCCCGAAACCGGCATCTGGGGGGTGCCGACCGGTGAGACACCCACTACGCACATTCTCAAACCCGCCACCGGCGAATTCGGCGGCCACGCGGAAAATGAACATTTCTGTCTGCGTCTTGCCGCCGCGGTCGGCCTGCCCGTTTGCGCATCCACCGTCATCCACCCTGGCGGCATGCCGATGATCGTGCTCAAGCGCTACGACCGCATCTGGCACGGCAAGCAGTGCCTCCGTATCCATCAGGAAGACGCCTGCCAGGCCCTCGCGGTGCATCCATCGCGCAAATACCAAAACGATGGCGGACCCGGCGTGCCCGCCATCGCTGCCCTGCTGTGGGATCAATCCAGCAAGCCCGCAGCCGATCTTGCGGCCTTTGCGGATTCCCTGATCTTCAACTGGCTGATCGCCGGCACCGATGCCCATGCCAAGAACGTTTCCCTGCTCATCGCCCCCGGCCCGCAAGTGCGCCTCGCGCCACTCTACGACCTCGCATCCGCCATCCCCTACCCACGGCAGATCGACCTCCCAAAGGCCCGACTCGCCATGAAAATCGGCAGCACCTACCGCCTCCGGGACATCCATCGCCGCCACTGGGAAACCTGCGCCCGCGATCTCCGTCTGCCCGCCGCATCCCTCATCGGACGTATGGAAGAAATGATCGTCCGCATCCAGCAAGCCCTGCCTACCGTCGCCCATGCATTGGAGCGGGAAGGCATCTCACATCCGGTGATCGAAGCCCTCGTCGATGGCATTGCAGGCCACACCCGCCAATGCCTTGAGCGATTGGGGTCTGTTGAAGACTGAACCAGGCCGCCGGAAAGCCGGTGAAAGCCAAGGCCAAGTCACCAATGCCTTTTCGGCTTGGGGTCTGTTGAAGACCGGGGGGCTTGTTTACCCCTCCTACGGTGTGGCTTTGGTATCGCCGAAAAGGTGATAGAGAGCGAGCAGCGAGTGGGTCTTGAGCTCCAGCACCGGGCTGCCGCCATTGCCGTTCAGGCGGGTGAGCGCGCGCTTGAGGAGGTCCTTGAGGCCATCGGTAAGGAAGGTGCGGGCGAAGAACTCGCGCGGGTCGCCGTATTCGGAATTGGCCAGGCCATGGTGGACGGCGTGGAGATCGGCGACGAATTCGGCTTCGAGGAAGTTGCCCTTGGCCACATCCGTGTGCGGCGCGATGACCTCGCGCCAGGGTTTGAGGGCGGGGAGCGGGGTGCCCTCCATGGCTGCCGTGCGGCGGTCTTTGGCGAGTGGGAAGATCCCGCGTGACGGCTGCCGGCGGATCTGGCGTTCCGGCATGGTATATCTATCCCAACCGTGTGCTTCCGCGGTGCCTCACTCGGTCGCGCCGAGGGTGTCTTGGTAGAATTGCCATGGGTTGGCACCCCCGGAGAGGGTCGGCAGCGCGTCGTGTCCCACGCCGGGCAGTTCGAGGTAGTCGTGGGCGATGCCCAGCGAGACGAGGTGGTCGCGCAGTTTGCGGTTGTTGTCCCGCAGACTGTCCGCGGCGCCCACTTTGATGCGGATGCGGTGGTCGGCCGGCAGTTGCCCCGCGCGGGCTGTCGCCCATGTCCGCGGATGCTGCGCGAGGTAGTAATCATTGTCGCTGCTGTAGACGGCCGCGAAAAGTCTGCGGCGCGACTCGATCGGCGCCAGGTTGGGATCGTTTTCGAGAAAGTCGAGTTGCAAGGGCCCCGCACCGAGCAACGAGCAAGCCCGGAAGCGGTCGGCATACTTCAACCCGAAGCGGCCGGCGCCTTGTCCGCCCATGCTGAAACCTTCGACGATCCGCCCCGCCCGCGAGGCGATGGTGCGGAAGGTGCGGTCCACATGCGGAATCAGCTCTCCGATGATGATGGACTCCACCGGGCTTGTGCCGTCCTTGCTGTCGCACCACATGCTGTTCGGGAGCCCGTTGGCCATGACCACGATGGCGTGGGGCATCTGGCCGTTGACCATGGCGTCGTGGTAGAACCGGCCCAACATGGGAATACCGCCTGTGCCGCTGTCGGATCCGTGCAACCAATAAACCACGGGATAGCGGCGGTCGGGTTCAGTATCATAAGAAGGAGGCATCACGGCGTGGAAACTGACCGGTCGGCCGATGAGGTCGCTGCGGAAAAGATGCCACTGGGCCAAAGGGGTGGCCGCCTCGGACGTCACCCAGGGCCGGTTCGCGGGAGGCGGCGGCAGTTGCCAGACCCGGAAAAACTGCTTGGCCGGATTTTCCCAAGGCAGAGGCTGGAGCGCGGGCGCACCGTCACCCACCTTCATCAAAGGCAACAGCGACCATGCATTCATGTCGGTGGAGGTTTCGGTGAAATACTCCTGCCCGGCCACGGTGGGCCAGATGCCTTCAAGCGGATCGGCGGCATCGGCCCCGTTCCAGCGCAGCGAGAGATCGAACGAATGGCCGGATGAGACGAGGGCCGCTGTTATCGCGATGGCACCCGCAGCGCATGTGATGCGGCGGGCTCGTGAGGCGATGGTTTCAAATGCGGAGATCATTCCGACTGTTGCAACCCCGGCGGATGGTGGAAGTTGCGTGGCGATGCGCGAGTGTGGCCGGACACCGCGCAACCTCCGGAAACGCACCGGGTGGCGATGCGACCCGCCGCGGGTGATTGGCGGCTCAGCGGCCGGACTGCGCGATCCGTTCCCTGAGGTTGGTGTTGAAGGCCTCCGCGGCAGCGAGTTGAGCGATGTCGAGGTGCATGCGGTAGCGCCAGTAGTGGGGCATCACCGACGGGTCGTTGATGCGCTCGGCATCGGGGTCCGGGTGGCGGAGGTTTTCATCGATCGCCAGCAGGTCCTGCAGCGGGAAGACCGCCCACATAGCGGGCGAGTCGAGATGATCCGCGATGATGCGCGCGGCCGCCTCTCCCGGAAGTTCGAGCGGCGGAAACGCCTCGCCGAACATCCGCCATGCGAACCCGGTCCTCGCGCGGCTGTCGTGCCGCCACCAGCTGCGCAGGACGGGCATGTCATGGGTGGAGGTGCTGACCACACTGAGATAGGGTGCGTGCGCCGGATCCGCGGAATGCGCGGTGGCCGACTTCGGCATGCGCTGGATCTCGAGTGAGAGGATGCCGAGTTCGCGCATCACCCCCGGCACGCAGTCCGGGACCATGCCGAGGTCCTCGCCGCAGAGCAGCATCCCGCTCGCGCGGCGCATGGCCGGCAGTTTTTCGCAGCCGCGCGCCTGCCAGAAACCCTCCTGCCGGCGGTGGAAATAATCGACATGCAGATCATCCAGCCGGCACTTCACATCGTGGTCGAGTTCGAGGAACGAGCGGGTCAGTTGCATCGCGCAGCGCGGGTGGAACAAGGTGCCGTGCGATCCCGGCACCTCGTGGAAGAGCACCTCCGCGGCGCATGACATCAGGCCATCGCGCAGGCGTGCGGCGCGACGTGAGGCAGGTGTGTTGGCGTCCGCGGCGGACGATTCGAAATGCCGCGCGATCAATCGCTGGGTGGCGACGTGGGGGCGGAGCTGATAGAACCCGCCGCCGCAGTCGGCGAGGTGGTGGCGGAGGGCCTCGTCGGCGGTGTCGCCGAAGACATCAGCAAGGAAATGCGCGCGGATGTAGGGGCGGCAGCAGCGGTTGGGATCGAAGGGGATGCCGCGCGCGCGGATTTCATCGATGTGGACCGGCATGGCCGGGTCGAACCAGCCCATCACGCCGTCCAGTTGGTCGAGCGGGATCTGCCAGATGCGGAAGAAGCCGAGGATGTGGTCGATGCGGTAGGCGTCGAAATACCGTGCCAGCCGGCTGAAGCGCGCGCGCCACCATGCGTAGCCGTCGGCGCGCATGGCGTCCCAGTCGTAGGTCGGGAATCCCCAGTTCTGTCCTTTGGTGGAAAAGGCGTCGGGCGGCGCGCCGGCCTGCGCGTCCATCTTGAACGCGCGGGGTGCGGCCCATGTGTCGGCCGAGTGGCGGTTGACGCCGATCGGCAGGTCGCCCTTGAGGATGACGCCGGCGCGGTGCAGGTGGCGGACGGCATCCGCGAGCTGCAGGTCGAGTTCGTATTGCAGCCAGAAATGATAACAAAATTCTTGCCATTGCGGGTGCTCTGGCTCGGCCATGGCATCGGCGGCGGCGCGGTCGAAGACCGCCCACTCGCCCCAGCGGCTGAAGTCCGCGGTGGCATGTTCGTCGCGTTTCACGCAGAACGCGGCGTAGGGCACCAGCCATTCGCGGTTTTCGCGGAGGAATTTCCGGAAGCGCGCGCCGGCGGTGATTTTGCGATGGTGTGTGGCGAAGATCCGGCGGGTGAGCGCGGTCTTGGTTTGCATCACCTCCACGTAATCGAGACACTCCAGGGCATTGAGCCGCGCGCGGGCATCATCATGTGCGCGGCGGAACTCCGCGTCCATCGCATGGCCGATGGCGTCGATGCGCAGGTAGAGCGGATGCAGTGCGAAGGCACTGATGGCCGAGTAGGGATAGGAATCCGTCCAGTCGCCGGACGAGGTGGTGTCGTTGACCGGCAGGATCTGGATCATCTTCAGGCCGATGCCCGCGGCCCAGTCCGCCAATGGCATGAGGTCGGCAAACTCGCCGGTGCCGAGGCTCTCCGCGCTGCGCAGTGAGAACACGGGGATGGCCACGCCCGCGGCGCGCGGGAACTGGGTGGCATCGCGGTGGAAGCCTTCGTCGCGCACGACCGTCCATTGGCGGCCGTGCGGTCCGCGTGGTTCCAGCACCCGGTTTTCACCGGCCTCGAGGCATACGGCGCGGCGGCTTGCGGGATCATACAGTCCGTATTTGTATGCGACGCCTTGGTTTTCCGGCAGGTGAAGGTGCAGTTCCCAGTGATTGGCGGACACCTCGCAGAGCGGAATGGCGCGGTTCCAGTCCCAGCCGCCGGTCTCCGCGGTGCCACCCAGCAGGCAGGGCACGCGGCCGGCGGGCACGGCGGCCATCCGCAATTGGAACGTGTGGTTCGCATCCGCCGGGACGGCCGCCGCGGTGAATCCGCCGCGGGCCGGCAGCAGCATCCGGAAGGCCGCGGTCTCGAAAGCGTAGTCGGGAGTGCCGGCCGAGCACCAGGTGTCGCGCAGCAGCAGTGTGTCCGCCACCGTCGATTCGGCCATGGCCGTGCGCGGGCCGTTCCACTCGTCGAGTTCCAAGCCGTTGGAATCCTGCCGCAGTTGGTAGGAATACTCCAGCCGCACGGGCGGGCCATCCGGCAGCTCCAGCTCCGTCTGCCACTGGTTCTCATTGATCCAGCGCAATGGCAGCAACTGGCCGGAGCGGTGTTTCGGGCGCGCCGGGCGGGTGGTGAGTTTCAGCCACAACGACTGGCCGGGACGGGTGCGGTAATTCAGGCGGAAAACAATCTTCATGGATTCCCGGGCGGGATGTCGCGGCAGCTTAGTGTTGCCAAAACCCGTGGCGATGGAAAAATCCGCCATCCGGTGACGGCGGGCGTGCCCGCAGCCGCGAAAATTTGGCCCGTCTTCTGCTAAGGCACACGGGCAAACCCATGGAAATGTTCGAGGATTACGATCCAGGCGGATTTTATGACGAAATGTTCGGCGCCGACGGCACCGTGCGGAGTCATTGTGCCCCCCTGTTGCGCCGCTTCAGCGGGATCGACCTCAAGGACTTCCTCGCCCGCAAGGCCAGCTCCGAGCTGTATTTCCTGCGCCAGGGCATCACCTTCAATGTCTATCACGACGAGCGCGGCACCGAGCGGATTTTCCCATTCGACCCCGTGCCGCGCGTGATGGCCGCCGCCGAGTGGGAACACCTGGAGGCCGGACTCACGCAGCGCATCGTTGCGCTCAACCTGTTCCTGCACGACATCTATCACGACCAGCGCATCCTCAGGGACGAGGTGATCCCGCGGTTCTACGTCGAGCAGGCGCGCCACTACCGGCCGGAGTTCCGCGGGGTGGATGTGCCGGGAGACATTTACATCCACATCTGCGGCAGCGACCTGATCCGCGGCGCGGACGGCCGCTATTACGTGCTTGAGGACAATGGCCGCTGCCCGTCCGGAGCCTCCTACCTGCTGGAGAACCGCAACGCGCTCAAGCGCGCGTTTCCCAGGCTCTTCGAGGAGACCGGGGTGCGCCCGGTGGACTCCTACCCGCGCGACCTGCTCAACATGCTCCACCACATCTCGCCGCGACGCGACGAGAACCCGGTCTGCGTGCTGCTCACCCCCGGATGCCACAACAGCGCCTACTTCGAACACTGCTATCTCGCCCGGCAGATGGGGATCGACATCGTCGAGGGCGGCGACCTCGTGGTAGTGGACAAGTCCGTCTTCATGCGCACCACCCGCGGGCTCAGGCGCGTGGACGTGATCTACCGCCGCATCGACGACGACTTCATCGATCCCGTGGTTTTCCGCAAGGACTCGGTGCTCGGCGTGCCCGGCCTGATGAATGCCTACCGCTCCGGCAACGTCGCCCTCGCCAATGCGGTGGGCACCGGCGTGGCCGACGACAAGGTGATCTATCATTTTGTGCCGCGGATGATTGAATATTATCTCGGCCAGCAGCCGATCCTGCCCAACGTGCCGACCTACCTCGCCAGCGAGGAGAAGGACCTCGCGTTCATCCTCGGCCACCTGCCGGAGCTGGTGGTCAAGGCCGCCAACGAGTCCGGCGGATACGGCATGCTGATGGGTCCATCGGCGACCAAGGAGCAGATCGCCGCGTTCCGCGAGCGCATCATCGCGGACCCGCGCAACTACATCGCCCAGCCGGTCATTTCACTCTCGCGCTCGCCCACCTGGTGCGACGGGGCGATGGAGGGCCGCCACATCGACCTGAGGCCATACATCATCTACGGCGAGGAGGTCCGGATCGTGCCCGGCGGGCTGACCCGCGTGGCGCTGACGAAAGACTCGCTGGTGGTGAACTCGTCCCAAGGCGGAGGCAGCAAGGACACCTGGGTGCTGCGCCAGTGAATTGACAAGACCATGCTCTCCCGTGTCGCCAACACCCTTTACTGGATGGTCCGCTATGTCGAGCGGGCCGACAACCTCGCGCGGCTCATCGACGTCAACCAGCAGCTGTTGCTGGACTCCGAGCGGCTCGACAGCGACCGGCTGCGCGGTTTCTGGCAGCCGATCATCCTCAGCACTGGCGACGTGGAGGCCTTCAGCACGCTCTATGACGAGGCGGGCAGCGCGGAGGTGATCCGTTTCCTCACCGATGATCCGCGCAACCCGAACAGCATCACCTCGTGCGTGGCGCTGGCGCGCGAGAACGCGCGCACGGTGCGCGACCAGCTCTCCGACGAGCTGTGGGAGGAGCTCAACGCGATTTATCTTTTCACGCGGTCCGACGAAGCCACGCGTTTGATCGCCTCCGACCCTTCGCGCTATTATGAGAACATCCGCCGTTCGGCCTTCACGTTCCAGGGCATCGCCGCCGCCACCACCACCCGCGAGGAACAATGGGACTTCATGGACCTCGGGCGCCATCTTGAGAGGGCGGACAAAACCACGCGTTTTCTCGATGTGGCCAGCTACCTGCCGGGCGGCGGCGAGGACGCGCAGTCCGCGGCCCTGCACTGGCCGGCCATCCTGCGCTCATGCGGCGCGCTGGGCGCCTACCGCGCCTTCGAGCCCACCGTCACCGCGCGCGGAGCGGTGGATTTTCTGGTTTTCTCCAACGTCTTCCCGCGCTCGGTGCGCTTCTGCATCAACCGGGTGGACGACAGCCTGCACCGGATCTCCGGAACGCCGCGCGGCACCTTCTCGAATGATGCGGAGCGCGAGAGCGGCAGGGTGCTCGCGGATCTGGATTTCGGTGTGACCGACGACGCCTTCACCGCGGGGCTGCACGGCTATCTCGACGAACTGCAGACCCGCTTCAACCGGATCGGCGAGGCGGTTTTCGAGAGTTATGTGCTGATGCCGGAGCGCATCCAGGTTTCCGAGGCGTCGCAGCTCCGATCATCATCCGCGCTGGCCGCATGGCAGATGCAGCAACAACAACAGCAGCAGTGAGCGGAACGGACGGCCCAACCGCCGCGGCAGGCGCAAGGCTCGCGGTCATGCACCGGACGACCTTCCACTATGGTTCTCCGGTGCGGGACAGCGTGAACACGCTGCATCTGGAGCCGCGCACGTTTCCCTATCAGAAAACCATTTCCGCGCTGGTGCGCGTGCTGCCCGCGACCCGGTTGCGGCGCTTCACCGACCTGTTTCACAACGTGACCCACCACTTCGAGCTGCCGGAACCGCACGCGAGACTCGAGATCGAGAGCCGGATCCGCGTGCACAACCTGCCGCTGGCCATCCCCGCCGCGAGCTTCGCCGCCACCACCGCGGATTTGCGGGATCCCGCGATCCAGGAGCGCATCTGGCCATACACGCATGAAAGCCCGCGTGTCTCGCGGTCGGCCGGAATGTGGCGGCAGGCGCTGGATGTGACGATGGGGCACAAGTCGGTGCACGACAAGGCGCGGGCCATCATGGAGTGGATCCACAGGGAATTCCAGTATGAGCCGGGGGCCACCTGTGTGAAGGCGCACGTCGAGGAATCCTTCGCGCTGCGGCGCGGCGTGTGCCAGGACTTCACCCATGTGATGCTCGGCATGTGCCGGGCGGTCGGGTTGCCCGCGAGATACGCCTCCGGCTATCTTTACAACGGACCGCGTGACACATTGATCGGCGCGCAGGCATCCCATGCATGGTGCGAGGTGTATCTTCCCGCGGCCGGCTGGATCGGTTTTGATCCCACCAACGACACGCTCGCGGACGAGCGGTATGTGAAGGTGGCGGTGGGACGTGATTACGAGGATGTCGCGCCGGTGGTGGGCAGCTACCTGGGCACCGGCCACTGCCGGTTGGAAATCCAGGTGGATGTCGAGAAACTTTGATCAGAACGGCTTGGCCAGTCCGAGCCAGGCGGATGCCACCGCCGCGGCGATCGAGATGGCAAGCACCGCGGGCACGGGCAGCACCTTGCGCTTCGCCAGCACCGGAGCCACGCCGAGGAACAACCAGAGGGCGAGTTTGGCCATCCACCATGACTGGTCCATCGGCGGCTTGCGCAACAGCGCGAAGCCGGCCAGCAGGATCAGCAACAGCGAGATCCCGTGCAGGACCGAGGCGGATTTTTTCCCGCATCCCGCCATCAGCGAGGCGCCGAGCGAGGTGAACAATCCGAAAGCCCCGGCGAGGTGCAGTGTCTTGAGCAGAACAGGATCCATGGCGGCCGCAGTGTCAACGGCCGGGCCCCGGGTGCAAGCCCGGAGAAGATGCCGCAGCGGGCAGCGGCTTGCGGGATCACGCTCCCATCGGCTGTTGTTGGGAAATGCAGTGCAGTGAACCACCCTCCTCGACCAGGTCAAGGCAGTCGATGCCGGTGATCTCGCGGTCCGGAAACATCTCGCGCAGGATGCCCAGCGCGCGGTCGTCCCCGCGGTGCTGACGGAATGTGGGTGCCAGCACGCCGCCGTTGACGATGAGGAAATTGACATACGAGGCGGGCAGCACCGGCAGCCGCCATCCGGGCACCTCGCAGGCCGCGGGAAGCGGGATTTCCACCACCTCGTAGGGACGCCCGGCGCTGGTGCGGAACGAGCGCAGCCGCTGCATGTTGTCGTCCAGGATTTTCCGGTTGGGCGATGCGGAGTCCTTTTCCACACAGGCAAGGATCGTGTCCGGCGCAGTGAAGCGCGCGAGATCATCGATGTGGCCGTCGGTGTCATCACCTTCGATGCCACCGGCCAGCCAAAGGATTGCGGAAACGCCGAGGCCGTCGCGCAGCTTTTGTTCGATCTCCGCCCGTTGCAATCCGGGGTTGCGGTTCGCATTCAGCAGGACCGCCTCGGTGGTCAGGAGCTGGCCGGCGCCATCAACCTCGATGGCACCGCCTTCGAGAATCATGCCGCCGTCGAAGAGCCGCATGCCAAGCGCCGCCGCGATCCGCCCCGGAATGGCGTCGTCCAGATCCCATGGCGGAAATTTCCCTCCCCACGCGTTGAACCCCCAGTCGGTCACGGCCACCTCGCCCGTGGCGCGGTGCCTGACAAAGATCGGGCCATGGTCGCGGCACCACACGTCATTGTGCGGGTGGTCGAAAAGCTCGACGCGTTCCGGCACGGCCCGCGCGCGGTTGCAGGCATGGCGGATCGCGGCATGGCTGGCGGCGGGCGCATTGATCCGGACCGTCTGATGGCGCGTCACGGCGGCGGCGATTTCCGCGAACTTCGCGTGGATCAGTTCCCGTTTGGCCCCGCCCCAGTGGCGGGGATCGTCCACCGGCCATGACAACCACACCGCCTGCTGCGGCGCCCATTCGGGCGGCATCGTGAATCCTTCATGCCGGGCGGTGTTCATCGGTGGATTTGCTGTTGGAAACCGGACTACGTGCGGGCTGCCGCTGCGGACGCGAGCCACGCAAGGCGATGAGAAACAGCCCCAAGCGTGCGGTCAACCCCGCGGTCCGGCAGACTGGCAACCCGGGCGATTGCAGGGGTGATTCCGGCCATCCGGCTTGGCGCTTGCCAAACCCGCACCCGTCTGGCAATTCCAAGCCCATCCTCCGGGAATCCGCAGGTTCACACCCATCCAACCCATGTCCGCCGATCAAAACCCCGCCCCCGTCGTGCCCCGCGCGAAGCTGCTGCCCTTCATTCTGATCACGATCCTGTTCCCGCTGTGGGGCTTCGCCAACGACATCACCAACCCGATGGTCGCGGCATTCAAGAACATCCTGCTGCTCACGAATTTCGAGAGCTCCCTGGTGCAGGCCGCCTTCTACGGCGGGTACGCGCTGATGGCCATCCCCGCGGCGATTTTCATCAAGAAATTCTCCTACAAGAGCGGCATCCTCATCGGTCTGGCGCTCTACTCGCTGGGCTGCCTCTTGTTCATCCCATCCGGCTGGTCGCTCACCTTCGCCCCCTTCCTCGCGGCCTACCTGATCATGACCTGCGGCTTGTCATTCCTCGAAACCACCGCCAATCCCTACATTCTCTCGATGGGCGATGAAAGCACCGCGACGCGCCGCCTCAACCTGGCGCAGGCCTTCAATCCGATGGGCTCGATCCTCGGCATGTTCGTCGCAAGCATGTTCATCCTGATCAACCTGAACCCGACCAGCGAGAACGCGCGCCGCGCGCTCAAGGCCACCCGGGACGGCGTGCCGGTGCACACCCAGATGGTCGCGCAACAACTCGAAAGCGCCAAACGTCTTGAGGCCATTGTCGCGGATCCCGCATTCGCATCCAGCAAGCGCCTGCGCAAGAAGGCGATGGAGGACTCCGCCGCGCTCTCGCAGACGCTCGCCCTGCTTGCCGATCCCAAGCCGGATGCGGCGCGTGTGATCTCCGGACAGATCGCCGCCCAACCGGTGGAAAACAAATTCGCCGCGGCGGCCAAGGCGGTGGGCGTCGTGCTGCAGCTGAATGAAAAACCCCAAGCGACCGATACCGAGCGGCGCCGCGACGAGTTGTTCGGAGGCCCGGGCGGGCTTGAATTCGCGCGGATGCTCGCCGATGAGCGGCCGTTGCTGGAAGGCGCGGGGGAA
>JBIJBN010000091.1:0-7156 GCA_044345175.1 Luteolibacter sp. | reverse complement strand
GCGGCGGCGGGTGGTTCGGTGGGCATGGCGGTAGATGGGGCTGGGCTGTGAAAGGATGGCAGTGGCCGGCGGAGCGGCCGCCACGGATCATGCGAGGGCGGCTTCCTTGAGGAAGTCGTAGCCGTGGCGCTCGAGTTCCTCGGCGAGTTCCGGCCCGCCGGAGCGGACGATGCGGCCCTCGGCCATCACGTGCACGTGGTCGGGCCGGATGTGGTCGAGCAGGCGCTGGTAATGGGTGATGAGCAGCATCCCGCGGTCGGGCGAGCGCATCGCATTGACACCGGTGGCGACGATCTTGAGCGCATCGATGTCGAGACCCGAGTCGGTCTCGTCCAGAATGCAGTATTTCGGCTCGAGCATCATCATCTGGAGGATCTCGTTGCGCTTTTTCTCGCCGCCGGAGAAACCCTCGTTGACGGCGCGGCCGGTGAACTTGCGGTCCATTTCCAGCAGGTCCATTTTGGCATAGAGCTTCTTGTAGTAGGCGACGGCGTCGATTTCCCCGCCTTTGGGCATGCGTGCCTGAAGGGCGGCGCGGATGAAGTTGGCGTTGGATACCCCGGGAACCTCGGCAGGATACTGGAATGCGAGGAAGATCCCGGCACGGGAACGCTCGTCGGTGGACATGCCCGCGATGTCCTCGCCATCGAGTGTGACGGTGCCGCCGGTGACGACATATCCCTCATGTCCGGCAATGACCTTTGAAAGGGTGGATTTGCCGGAACCGTTGGGGCCCATGATGGCGTGGACTTCGCCCTTGGGCACTTCAAGGGTCACTCCCTTGAGGATTTCGGTTCCATCCTCGAGGGTGGCGTGGAGATTCTGGATGTGGAGGCTCATATGGGTGGTGGATACGGAGTGATTGGGAAATGCCGTCAGACGGCGATGTTGCCGCGCAGGGTGATCTCGACATCTTGGATGACGGCACCTTCGGGCAGTTGCAGGATGTCGGCAAGGTTGATGCCGGGTTTGAAATCCACGTCGTGGATGACACCGGTGGACGCATCGTGGAAGTGGCCGTGTTCGGTGAGGTTCGGACAATAACGGGACGACTCGCGCTCGAAATTCACCTGGCGGATGATGTGGTGCTGCACCAAGGCCTCAAGGCAGTTGTAAACCGTGGCGAGCGAGATGTTGGGCAGGCGGTCCTTCACCCGCATGAAAACCTCGTTGGCCGTCGGGTGATCGCGCCGCTCAAGGAGGATCCGGTAGATTTCCTGGCGCTGGCGTGTCATCCGCAAGCCTGCCATTTCCTCCGGAATCTCCGGAATCCCGTGGGATGTTGTCGCGTTGGGAACCATCGCAGCGGTAATTTGGATGCACAGAGACCAAAATCAAGAATTATTCCAATTCTCATTATCGGATTTTCACAACTCATTCAAATCCAGTGGTTCAGTCCGGCTCATGGGTCAAAAAAACAAAATTCCTTCTTTCAAGGGTCCGCCGGAGTTGCTGGAATCGGTTGCAGGAAATTCATGAATGCCCTTGTTTGCCGCGAGACGCGGCCTTTTGAAACACGAGTCGCGCTGGATCCGGCCGCGGTGGCTCGGTGGATCCGCTTGGGAGCCACGGTGACGGTGGAATCCGGCGCGGGTGTTTCGGCCGGACATCCGGACGATGCGTATCAGAAGGCCGGCGCCACGGTGGTCCGGGATTCCGGGGAGGCGATCGCAGCAGCGGACTGGGTGCTGAGGGTGCGTCCACCGGATGAGGAGGATCTCAAACGCCAGAAGCCGGGCTCCATCGCGATCGGTTTCATGGAGCCGTTTTCCGGCCGCGGGCGCATTGATGCGATGGTGGCGGCGGGTGTGACGGGCATTTGCATGGAGTTGATTCCGCGCACCACGCTGGCGCAGAAAATGGACGCGTTGAGCTCGCAGGCCAACCTTGCGGGTTATGTGGCGGTTCTGGCCGCGGCCAACCGGCTTGATTCGATCCTGCCGATGATGATGACGCCGGCGGGAACGATTTCCCCGGCCAAGGTGTTCATCGTCGGGGTGGGAGTGGCGGGATTGCAGGCGATCGCGACGGCGCGGCGGCTCGGGGCGCGTGTGGAGGCATTCGACACCCGCCCGGTGGTCGAGGAGCAGGTGCGTTCGCTGGGCGCGAAATTCGTCAGGATCGATGTGGGCGAGACCAGCCAGACCGGCCAGGGATACGCGCTGGAACTCACGCCGGAGCAGGTGGCGATGCAGCAGGCCGGCATGGCGCGGATCTGTGCCGCGGCGGACATCGTGATCACCACGGCCAAGGTTTTCGGGCGCTCGGCGCCGCGGTTGCTGACGGCGGAGATGCTTGCGGGCATGCGGCCGGGCTCGGTGGTGGTGGATCTGGCGGCCGAAGGCGGCGGCAACGTCGAAGGCACGTGCCTCAACCAGGAAGTGACCTTGGACAACGGCGTGCGCCTGCTCGGCTGGGGCGCGCCGGAATGCCAGGTGCCGCGGCATGCGAGCCAGATGTATGCGGCCAACCTCACTGCCTTCATCGAGCATTTCTGGAATCCGGAAACCAACGCGCCCGATCTCGGCCGCGACGATGAGATCCTCAACAGCTCCCTGCTGGTCCACAACGGCAGGGTGTTGGAACGCTTCAAACCCTGAACATCCCCATGGAACTCGCACCCCTGCTGTTGCTTCTGTTCGCTTTCACGCTGGCTGTTTTCCTCGGCTTCGAGTTGATCGCGAAAGTCCCTTCGCAGCTCCACACCCCGTTGATGTCCGGATCGAACGCGATCTCCGGAATCACCGTGGTGGGCGCGCTGCTGGCCCTCGCCGCCAATGAACCGGCCGCCGCCCGCTGGGTCGGCTTCGCGGCGGTGGTCCTCGCAACCATCAATGTGGTCGGCGGATACGCCATCACCGACCGCATGCTCGGCATGTTCAAGAAAAAGGAGAAACCGTGAAGGACGTCGGCATCAACCTGCTCTACATCGCTTCGGCGATCCTGTTCATCTTCGGCATCAAGTGGCTGGGCCGTGCGGACACCGCGCGCCGCGGCAACCGGATTTCCTCGATCGGCATGCTGCTGGCCGTGGCGGCCACCCTGCTCTACGGCGGATTGTCGTGGTCGATGGTGGCCGGCGGCGTCCTGCTCGGTTCGGTGATCGGACTGGTTATGGCTGCCCGGGTGAAAATGACCGGCATGCCCGAGCTTGTCGCGATGTTCAACGGTTTCGGCGGCCTCGCCAGCCTGCTCGTCGGCGTGGCGGAATACCAGAAGCTGCACCATGCGGGAACCGCGGACTACCTTGCGGCGCTCTCGGTGCAAACCGGCATCATGGTGCCGGCGGCCTTCGCCGCGGCGGCGATTTCGCTCACCATCCTCGTCGGCGGCATCACCTTCACCGGCAGTCTCGTGGCATGGGCCAAACTCGCCGGCAGGATGGGTGGCCGTCCGATGGTTTTTCCGGGTCAGAAAACGATCAATCTCACGCTGCTGGCGGCCTCCCTCGCCGGAGCCGCCGCCCTCGGCGCGCAGCCGTCCGCGGAGTGGTCCGCCGGGCTGGTGGCCGGACTGGTGGCGGCCGCGCTGTTGCTCGGCATCCTGATGGCCCTGCCGATCGGCGGTGGCGACATGCCGGTGGTGATTTCGCTGCTCAACTCGTTCTCCGGTGTCGCCGCGGCGCTTGCAGGATTCATCATCCTCAACAACGTGCTGGTCGTCGCCGGCTGCCTCGTCGGAGCCAGCGGCATCATCCTGACGTTCATCATGTGCAAGGCGATGAACCGCTCGATCGCCAACGTGCTCTTCGGCGGCTTCGGCGCGCAAAGCGGCGCGGCCGGCGCCGCGGCGGGCGAAATGAAGGCCTCCAGCGTGGAGGACGCCTACTATGTCCTCGAGGGCGCCCGCAGCGTGGTCTTCATCCCCGGCTACGGCATGGCCGTCGCCCAGGCGCAACATGCCGTGAAGGAACTTTCGGAAGCTTTGGAAAACAATGGCGCCGAGGTCCGCTTCGCGATTCATCCGGTGGCGGGCCGCATGCCCGGACACATGAACGTGCTGCTCGCCGAGGCCGACGTCCCCTACGAGCAACTGCAGGAGATGGACCAGGTGAATGCGATCATGCCATCGGTCGATGTGGCCATCGTCATCGGTGCCAATGATGTGGTGAACCCGGCGGCGCTCGACGACCCATCCAGCCCGATTTACGGCATGCCGATCATCCGCGCCCACGAGGCACGCACGATTTACTGCCTCAAGCGCGGCAAGGGCACCGGATTTTCCGGGCTTGAGAACGCGTTGTTCCACCACCCGAACACCCGCATGCTCTACGGCGATGCCAAGGCGACGGTCGCCGCACTCGCCGCGGAATTCGGCAAGTGAAGCACCCTCCGGCCGCGCCCGGGAACCGGCCACCGGCCGCTGCAGCAGATGCCATTCACGATTTCACATGCGGGATTCGTGCTGCCTTTCCGCAGGCGCATGTCCGCGACCATCCTCTGCGCGCTGATGGCCGGCTGCGTGGCGCCCGACTGCGGCTACTTCATCCGTCAGTTCGGCATCGCCTCGTTCGCCCACACCGCGGCCGGAGCATTGCTGGTTTCGGCGCCGACGGGCATGGTGCTGTATCTTGCGGCAGCCGGCTTGTTCCGCAGGATCGCAGCGGTGCTGCCCGAGCCCCATTCCGGCTTTTGGAAATCATGGAACCTCCACACGCGGACGCGCCCGGCAGTGACACCTGCCGTGCTGGCCGCCATTGCCGTGGGCGCGCTGTCCCACAACCTGGTGGACAGTTTCACGCATGAGCGAGGAATGGCCGTCTCGATGTTTCCGGTGCTGCGGGCCACGGCTTTTTCAGCCGGCGGCACGACGATCCCCGTTTTCAGGGTTCTCCAAAACGCCGGATCCGTTCTCGGCATGCTGATGATCGCAAGCACTTATCTTTCCGGCTTGCGGAACCACTGCCTCGCCACGCGGACACGAATCTGGCAGGACGCCGGGAAATGGCTGGTTCTAACAAGCCTCGCGGGACTGACCGTCCTGATCGCGTTTCTCGCCAACGCACGCATCCTGGACGGCGGTTTGGATCCGTACAGCGCCAGGGCGTTTGCCTTCGCGTTCGTGATCTCATGGATTCCGTTGTTTGGGTCGGCATTCCTGTGCCTGGCACTGTGGCACGGCAGGAAACTCCCGGCGCGCGACACGGATCACGACCACCCGCCCGGATCCTGAACCGCCACAGGCGCACGATGCCGGTGCAACCCGCGGCACACCTCAGCAAAAGCGGACCATGTCCTTGATGAACTGCATCCAGAGGAAAAGCAGTCCCCGTTTCGAATAGTGGAAATGACCGTCACCGGTAAGGCGGATGATGCCGGTCCTGAGGTTGTGCTCGAGCTGGCGGCGCATCTCGGTCTCGATGGAGTTCTCAATGTCCTCCGGATCCGGAACCAACAGGCTTTCCCTCGGCACCTTGGCGCGGCTCAGGTAGCTGCGGTGATCGCGCAGAATGTGGTGGAAACAACTGCGGCCGCAGGGCACGTGGTTCCACATGACGCCGGGCGGGCGGCGCAGCGTGGGGGCAAACGGAAAATTGGTCGTGCGCCAGATGCGGCCCTCACAGTCGCTGGAGGTGATCGATATGAAGGCGAAGGCCACGTCGCTCTGCTCGCACAGGCACACGGCCGCCACCGCACGCTCCTCGGGATGCCAGAAAAGCCGGAAAAACTGGTGCATGCCGTCCCACTCCCAGCCGCAGTCGGAGATGTGCTCGAAGCCCTCCTCCTCCATCGCCGCCGCAGCCTCGGTGGCATTCGGAAAATACGACGGGTTGGGAGACTTGCGCAACGTCAGGCGGTTTTCAACCGGCAGCCGCATCCGCCGGATGCGGGTGAGCAGCTCGATCCACGGCAGGAAAAGCCACAGCAATACCCCGGCCATCCCGGCCAGCAGGCTTCCGGTCACGAAATAGAAGAGGCAGAAACTCGCCACAAGGAACATCAGCGCCCCGAGTTTGCGCACCCCCATCGTGCGGGCCGTGCGCAAGGCCACGGCAAGCACAAGCAAACCGATCACAATCAGGGTCTCACGCATGGCGGTCAAAAGCGGCGGACATGGCTTTGCGGAAAAAACGGGTCCGGCAGACGAGTCCCACGGTTCGCGGACTCGTGCAAGTGCTTGTTTCACCGGATGGCCGGCAGGGGTCCAAAGACAGGTCTCCCCCGCTCCGCTCCCGCCACCCGCCGGGGCGGCCGCTCACACTCCCGACATGCCCGCCTCGAACCATCGGATGGCATGGCGGGTGAGCTCGTTGCCATCGGCCAGCCCAAGTTTCTCCCGGATGTGCGCGCGGTGCGCATCGAGCGTCCGCGGGCTGATGCCCAGCTGGCCGGCGATCTCATGGTTGCCCTTGGCACGGCCGATCAGTTCGAACACCTCGATTTCGCGGTCGGTGAGGCAATCCATCGGACTGGCGGCGACGGAGACCGTCTTGTGGGGGCCGGAAAGCGCCTTGAGCAGGCGGTTGGTGACATTCTGGCTGGCGAAAGCCCCGCCGGAGGCAACCGTGCGTATGGCCAGCAGCAATCGATCCGGTGAAACGTCCTTCATCACGTAACCCCGGCCACCTGCGCGCAACACACGCTCGGCATACACCATTTCATCATGCATGGAAAAAACCAGCACCGGCAGGCCCGGACGCAGCGCAGCCAGATCCTTGACCAATTCCAGACCACCGCGCCCCGGCAGCGTGAGATCGGTTATGACCAGATCCGGCGCCAGCGACTCCACAAGGGTGAGCGCCTCGCGCACATCCCCCGCCTTGCCACAGACACTCAACCCCGCCGCGCCGGCGATCACCGCCGCCAGACCCTCCAGCAACAGCGGATGGTCATCCACAAGAAGGATATCGCAACAGGCATTCTCGCTCATGACGCTTCTGAGTCCGTGGAGGGCCCGGGGTCCTTGAACAAATCCAGAAAACGATCCTCGAATTCCAGAAACATTCCCAAACGGTCGAGCTCCTGCTTGAGCTCATAGGCACGCGACCGGTCGTCGCGCGCGGCGGAAAACAATTCCTCGATGCGCCGCAGGTCCGCGGCACCGGCCGTGGCCGCAGCACCACCCGGCCGCGCCTGCTCCGGCGGCATTTCCGGACGATCCTCCCTCGCCGCCTGCTTCATCCGGGAGAGGAAATCCTCAAGCGATTTCTCAACCG
>JBIJBN010000089.1:0-7206 GCA_044345175.1 Luteolibacter sp. | reverse complement strand
CTGGAGGAACTGGTCGTAGGCCTCGAAGGATTTCTGGATGTCTCCCTGTTGTTCCAGAATCTGCGCCTGGCGGAAACGGGCCGTGGGGGCGGAGCGCGCGAACGGATAGCGGGTGGCGGTGCGGTCGTAGAGCTTGATGGCGCGGCGGGTTTTTCCGGACTCGTCGGCGCTTCTGGCCTGTTGATAGAGCGCCTCGCCTTCGGAGGCCGCCGTCCGCATGTCTCCGGCGAGGATCGGCGTGTCGGAACCGGAGCCGCAGGATGCCAGCCATGAGAGGATGGCTGAAACACATGCCAGATGCATCAAACGTGAAACCATGGGTGAAAGCATAGGAATCGGCCGGGGCTGTGGAAGAGCAAAAAACCGCTTTTCCGTCGTCAGGCTCCGAGTTCGGCCGCGCGGCGTGTGGCGGCGCCGACGGCATCGATCAATGCTGTGCGCAGACCGTGCCGCTCCAGTTCCGCAAGACCGGCGATGGTGGTGCCGCCGGGAGAGGTGACCATGTCCTTGAGAACAGCCGGATGCTCGCCGGTTTCCAGCACCATGGCCGCCGCGCCCAGGACGGTTTGCGCAGCAAGCAGCAAGGCATCGGCGCGGGACAGCCCGGCGCGCACCCCGCCATCCGCCAGCGCTTCGATCACCAGGTATCCATATGCCGGACCGCTGCCGGACAATCCCGTGACGGCATTCATGAGCCGCTCCGGGACTTCCATGGCCAGACCGACCGATCCCAGCAGGGCGTTTGCGGTTTCCGCGTCCTTTCGGGTGGCGCGGCCACCGAGGCAGTATCCGGCCGCACCCTTGCCAACGAGGGCGGGGGTGTTCGGCATCGCGCGGATGACGCGAAGATTCGCATCCGAGGACGTTTCCAGGCTGGCAAGCGTGACGCCGGCCGCGATCGAGATGACCAACGCCGGCTTGCCGCCACAGGCGGCTGATGCCTCCCGCAGTGCCGCGGGCACATCCTGCGGCTTGGTGCAGAGCAGGATCACATCACAACCCGCAAGCGAGCTGATCGCCTCGGCTGCGGCCGCTCCCGTGGCTTTCGAAAACCGCGCGCGCGCTTCCGCCGATGGATCCACGCCGGTGACATCCGCCGCGGCCACCGCACCCCGCCGGATCGCACCGTCCACCAATGCCGTGCCCATTTTGCCGCAACCGATGACACCGAGTTTCATGGCAGGAGGCTATGCCGATCCGGCCGCGGCCCGCCAGCGGGATTTTCAGGGTGTTGGCCGCGCCGTCTGCGGGGAAATTTTTCGATGGCCGCCGGATTCGGGCTTGCGCCGGCCAGTCTGCTTCTATTGACTCCGCCATGGCGGATATTTCCCTCGGTTTGTCATTTGACGACGTGCTTCTCGTGCCGGCCTTCAGTTCGGTTCTTCCGGGAGAGGCCGACCTTTCGACCCATCTGGCGGAGGGCATTCATCTTTTCCTGCCGGTGGTCTCGGCGGCCATGGACACGGTTTCCGAGCACGATCTGGCCATCGCGCTCGCCCGCGAGGGCGGGATGGGTGTGATCCACCGTGCATGCCCGATCGACGAGCAGGTGGTCATGGTAGCGCGGGTCAAACGTTCGGAAAGCGCGGTGATCCTCAAACCCCACACGGTGCGCAAGGACGACAGCGTGGAGCATGTGCGCGGCATCATGGCGCAAAACGGTTTTTCCGGATTTCCCGTGGTGGATGATAACGGCGTGCTAGAAGGAATGGTGACCGGGCGCGACGTGCGCTACCTCGATAAGATGGATGCCCTGGTGAGCGAGGTCATGACGCCGCTGGAAAAGCTTGTCACCGCGCCGCCGCACACCAGCCTGGAGGAAGCCCGGCGGATTCTCTATCAGGCACGCATCGAGAAACTTCCGCTGGTGCATCCGGATGGCCGTCTCGCGGGCCTGATCACCGGTTCGGACATCGAAAAGCGGATCACCTTTACCAATGCCGCCAAGGACGGCAATGGCAGGCTGCGCTGCGGCGCCGCGGTCGGGGTGGGTCCCGATTGTGTGGACCGCGGCAGAGCGCTGATCGATGCCGGGGCGGACGCGTTGTTCATCGATGCGGCCACCGGCCACACGCGACACGTGATGGAGGTGGTGGAAAAACTCCGCGCGCTCTCGGATGTCCCGGTCATCGCCGGCAACGTGGTGACCGCAGAGGGTGCCCGCGACCTGATCCGTGCCGGAGCCAGCGCCGTGAAGGTGGGCGTGGGTCCCGGATCGATCTGCACCACCCGCGTGATCTCCGGCGTCGGCATGCCGCAATTCACCGCCATCCGCAACGTGGCCGATGTTTGCCGTGAAAACGGTGTCAAGGTGATCGCCGACGGGGGCATCCGCTACTCGGGAGACATCGTCAAGGCGCTTGCCGCCGGTGCCGACCTCGTGATGCTCGGCTCGTTGCTGGCAGGCACGCGCGAGAGTCCCGGCCAGACCGTGCATTTCCAGGGCCGCCGGTTCAAAACCTACCGTGGTATGGGTTCGATCGGCGCGATGCAGAAGGGCTCCGGAGACCGCTATGGCCAGAACAGCTCGGGCAAACTGGTTGCCGAGGGCGTCGAGGGCCGTGTGCCGTACAAAGGGCCGCTCTCCGATGTGATTTTCCAACTGATGGGCGGTCTCAAATCCGGCATGGGCTACCTGGGCGCATCCAGCCTCGCGGAGCTGCGCGAGCGCGCCCGATTCACGCGCATCACCGCCGGCGGCCTGCGTGAAAGCCATGTGCACGACATCGTCATCACCGAGGAGCCGACGAACTACCAACCGCTTGTCTGAGCCCCGCCGCCATGCCGGGCAGGAAGCGCGGGGACGACCCGCCCGCATGTTCCGCCGCCGCACCCGTGATCTGAAAAACGCCATCCCTCATCCATGCACGATTCAAACCATGTTGCCGTCATCGACTTTGGCTCGCAATACACCCAGCTGATCGTCCGCCGGGTGCGCGAGCTGGGTTTTTTCGCGAAACTCCATGCGGTGGAGGATTTTCCGCACATCGGCCGGCCCGGCGCGATCATCCTCTCGGGCGGGCCGCGCAGCACCAGTGAACCGGATGCTCCGGATCTGGATTTCGCGGCGCTCAAGGCGTTCGGAGTGCCGGTGCTCGGCGTCTGCTACGGGATGCAGCTGCTCAACATCAAGTTCGGCGGCACCGTCGAGGCCAGCGACCGCCGTGAATACGGCCCGGCGGATTTGTTTCCCGCGGAATGCACGGGGCTTTACGAGGGGGTCTCCCCATCCTCGCAGGTCTGGATGAGCCACTCGGACACGGTGAAGGAGTTGCCCGCGGGCGCGCGGGTCATCGCAACCAACCAGCATGGCACACCCGTCTCGCTGTGCTGGGACGGGCGGTTCTTCGGCATCCAGTTCCACCCGGAAGTCACCCACAGCCACGAGGGCCTGCGCATCCTCCACAACTTCCTGCTGCAGGCCGACAAACTGCTGCCATTCCGCATCGAGGACCTCAAGCGCGAGATCATCGACGGCATCCGCGCGAAGTCCGGCGGCAGACAGATCGTGTGCGGCGTTTCGGGCGGGGTGGACAGCACGGTTCTCGCCGTGCTGCTGCACGAGGCCGGCGCGAAAATGCGCGCGATTTTCGTGGATCACGGCCTGATGCGCAAGGACGAGGGCGCCGAAGTGCGCAGCAACTTCCACCGCATGGGAGTGCCGATCGAGACCATCGACGCCTCGCAGCGGTTTCTGGCCGCGCTCGAAGGTGTGGACGATCCGGAGAAAAAACGCGTGATCATCGGCAACCTGTTCATTGATGTGTTTTGGGATGCGGTCGGCAATGCGGAGATGCTGGCCCAGGGCACGCTTTATCCGGATGTGATTGAAAGCGCGTCGAACGCCAGATCCAAGGCATCAAAAATCAAGACCCACCACAACCGGGTGGACCGCATCCTCGAGTTGCAGGAGCAGGGCAAGGTGCTTGAGCCGCTGGCGGAGTTGTTCAAGGACGAGGTCCGCGCGCTCGGCGCCTCGCTCGGCATTCCGCACGACATCCTGCACCGCCATCCGTTTCCCGGTCCCGGCCTGGCGGTCCGCTGTCCGGGAGCGATCACACCCGACCGCCTGCGGATCATCCGCGAATGCGACGCCATCTTCATCGGCAAGCTCAAGGAGCACGGATGGTATGACCGCGTCTGGCAGGCATACGCCGGCCTGATCCCTGTCAAAACCGTGGGCGTCAAGGGCGACGAGCGGTCCTACGAGTGGGCGGTCACGCTGCGGGCGGTGGTCTCCGAGGATGCGATGACCGCCGACTGGGTGGACCTGCCGTATCAACTCCTGCGCCAGACCAGCCACCGCATCCTCAACGAGGTGAAGGGCGTGAACCGCGTGCTTTACGACGTCTCAACCAAGCCGCCGGCCAGCATCGAGTGGGAGTGAAGGCGGCCCCGCCGGGATGGAATTCGATCAAATCCGGTTGCGGAGACCTGCCGCACCGCGTTTATTGGCCGGGCAATGGGTGAAGGACTGATGCAGAGGTCGCAGGGTGTGGGCAGGGTGCTGCTGCTGATGGCATCATTGGTTGTCGCTGTGGCCGGGCTGCGGGCGGCGCAGAATTTCTTCCTGCCGGTCCTGCTGGCGTTTTTTGTGGCCACCGTGAGTTTTCCCGTGACGCGCGCGCTCACCAGGCGCGGGTTGCCGCGCTGGTTTGCGGTGTTCCTAACGGTTTTGATGGACTTTGCATTCATTGCCGGCGTCGCGGTGCTCGGGATTTCGCTCCTGCAGGACCTTCAGGAGAAGTGGAATGACAAATACGCCGCGCAACTCTACCAGCAGGTCAGGGACGGCTCGCAGACGCTGGCATCCAAGCTCGCGCAGCTCGGTGTGGAAAACGCGCAGGACAAGATCCGCATCGCGGTGGAGAGCAATCTGGCCAGCCTGCAGCAGATCCGCTTCGAGCGCATCTGGAACTTCGGCACCGGGGTGCTTGGCCAGGTGTTCGGTTTTTTCGGTGCGGCGGTGATTTTCATCATCCTGACGGTCTTCATGCTGTCCGAGGCGGAGCGCTTCGGACACAGGCTCAAGGCGATTTGCGAGGCACGCGGGCCGGACATCGCCCGCATGCTGGGTGCGACGCGCGACATCCAGCGTTACCTGGCGATCAAGACGGTGGTCAGCCTGATCACGGGCTTTCTCGCCGGGTTGCTGTGCTGGGCGGCGGGCCTGGATTTCCACATCCTCTGGGGGATTGTCGCCTTCGCGCTGAATTTCATTCCGGTGATCGGCTCAATCGTGGCCGGGGTGCCTCCGACGATCCTTGCCTTGCTGGTGGCCGGGGTGCCGAACGCCCTGTTGGTCGCGGGCGGTTATCTGGTGATCAACAACGTGTTGGGAAATCTTCTCGAGCCGATCCTCGTCGGCCGGCGTTTCGGCATTTCCACGCTGGTGGTGGTCATTTCGGTGATGTTCTGGGGCTGGGTCTGGGGGCCGCTCGGCATGCTGCTGGCGGTTCCACTCACCATGGTGCTCAAGGTGATACTGGATGGCAGTGAGGAATTCCGCTGGATCGGCGTGGCCATCTCCTCGGAGTGCCCGCACGGGCCGATTGTCCCGGATGAACCGGAGCGACCGCCGGATGCAGGTGAAGGTGGCGGGGTGGATCCACAGACCGGAGTCCATGGATGATGATTGTCGACGGCATTTCGCCGGCTGTGTTTTGTCGTCCTTTGCGCTGGAAATCCCCGCGCCTCGCGGCATCGTTCGTCCATGCCGATGACGCGTTTTCAGAAACTCGCCGCCGCCGCACTGGTTTCGTTGCTTTGCCTGATATTCGCGGGCGCGGTCGTGCGGGTCACCGGATCGGGCATGGGATGCCCGGACTGGCCAACCTGCTGGGGTTGCCTGATCCCGCCCACATCGGCGGACCAGGTCGACTTCGACCGGTTGCCGGTGGAGCGCTTCCGTGAGAAAGCACAGCGGATGGGTCGCGATCCATCGTCCATCACCGCGGAGAGCCTGCGGGCTGAATTCAATCCGCGGCATGTGTGGACGGAATTCGTCAACCGCCTGCTGGCGCTTCCCGTGGGCATCCTCTCGCTGGCCACCTTCATCGCTTCATTCGGGCAGCGCGCGCGACGGCCGCTGGTGTTCTGGATGGCATTCGCCTCGCTGATGGTGGTGCTGCTCAATGCCTGGATGGGTGCGCGTGTCGTTTACAGCGGGCTCAAGCCCGGGGTGCTGACCACTCATCTGGCGCTGGCGATGATGCTTGTGGGCATGTTGATGTATTGCACGTGGCGGGGCAGCGACCGGCCATGGCGAGTGGGGATGCCGGATTTGCCGCTTTCGCGTCAGAGGCAGGCGGTGACATGGCTGCTGGCGGCCATCGTGATCGAAGGGGTGATTGGTGCACAGGTGCGCGAGTTGACCGACGAGATGGCCAAATTCCATGACAACGCGCCGCGGGAAATCTGGATCGGAGAGCTGGAGCAATCGTGGAAATATCTCGCACACCGGAGTTTCTCATGGGCGGTGCTGGCGGCAGCCGTGTGGGCGTGGACTCTCGCCGTGCGCCACCGTCCGCAAGGGCCGGGCAGGGTGGAGCGCTGGGTTTTGGCCATCGTGCTTTCCCAGATGGTGCTGGGCCTGGTGATGTCCCGGATCCACGTCTATTCATGGGTCCAGGTGCTGCATGTGGGGCTTGCGGCCGTGCTTCTGGCCCTCGTCTGGCTCTGGAGGTTCGGCTTGTCCGGCACGGATGCAAAATCATCCGCAGGATGAACATGCCGGCCGGGGCCGCGGCCAATCCTCGTCATGGTGGAATACGATGCGGCATGCTGCGACGCGGTTTTTGACAGAACCCAATGAATGGCTATCGTGCGCCCCGTTCACCCCATTGATGATTCCAACCATGAGCGACACAACTGCTGAAAAACACGTCTTTCAAGCCGAGATACGCCAACTGCTCGACCTGGTGGTTCACTCCCTCTACACCGACAGGGAGATTTTCCTGCGCGAGCTGATCTCCAACGCCTCGGACGCGATGGAAAAACTCCGCCACGTCGAGGCCACCGAGAAGACCATACGCCAGCCCGGGCTGCCGCTGGAAATCCACATCACCACCGATGCCGAGGCGCGGACGCTGACGATTGCGGACCATGGCATCGGCATGTCCCGCGAGGAACTGGTGAAAAACCTCGGCACGATCGCCCATTCCGGGACCAAGGCCTTTCTCAAGGCCGCAAGCGAGGGTGGAACGT
>JBIJBN010000088.1:0-7244 GCA_044345175.1 Luteolibacter sp. | reverse complement strand
CATGCATGCCAACTTCTCCACCGAATACTTGCGCACCAAGGGCGGCAAGGACTACTTCGAGAAGCTCATGGCCGCATTCCAGGAAAACATGGAGGAACACATCGCGGTTTACGGACCGGACAACCATCTCCGCCTCACCGGCCTGCACGAGACGCAGTCGATCGACAAGTTCACCTACGGCGTCGCCGACCGGGGTTCCTCGATCCGCATCCCGCACAGCTTCGTCGGCAACGGCTACAAGGGATATCTTGAAGACCGTCGTCCCAACTCCCAAGGTGATCCTTACCAAATCGCCTCGCGCATCCTCAAGACCATCTCCGAGGTGCCGACTCCCTGAGCCGTCCTCCCTGTTGGTCGTTTCATTCATGCCGCCTTTCCGCACGGGAGGGCGGCATTTTTTTGCCTTCCGGTGGCGCGCGAGCGCGGGTGCGGTTGCGCGATGATCCCGGCGGATACGCGCTTGCGCAGGCAGGGGTTCCCGTGAGTCTCCGCGGCTTATCCGCATCCCCGTGCGGGGGTGCTGTGCCTCCGCCAATGGAAACCATCGAGCCCCCCCTGACGCGCCACGCGAGGAATCCCTCCATGCCGCACACGGCCTCCGCCGCGCTCCGCGCCACGGGCATCCGGCGGTGGTCTGGCGGCCGCTGCGGAAAAGCCGCATGGACCAACCGACATGCGCCCTGAAATTTGGAAAAATTGGGATTGCCGTGCAGGAGCCGGAATTCCTAGTGTCCCTTCCAACACGGACTTCCGCGCATTTCAAAACCTCCAAACCCATGGCCAATATCTTCGGGATTCTAACCGCCATCGTGCTCGCCATCACGGCTTTCGTCGCATTCAAAAACAAGGAGGCTTACACACGGGGGATCTCAGACACCGCCACCGAGAAAAACAACCTCGCCACCAGCCAGAACCGCTTCAAGACCGCACAGGAGGGCCTTGCCGCCACGAATGAAAGCCAAACCGGTGTGGATGCGGAAATCGTCAAACTCACGGAGGATCTCGCGGATCGCAAAAAAGCGGTCGAAGACCTCAAACTGCAGGTCGAATCCAAAACCGCCAAGATCCAGTCCAACAAGACGCAGCTCGACGAAGTGCGCGCCAGCACCCAGGTCGGCGACCTCAATGAACTGGCCGACAAGATGCGCGAGGCCAGCACCGAGCGTGAGGAACTGATCCAGGCCGTCGCCTCCACAGAGGCCACCCTGGCCAACCTCACCGCCCGCAACAGCGAGGCGGAAAGCCGGGCCACCGGCATCCGCACCCGGCTCGAAATCCTCAGCTCCGGCCAGTCACTGCCCACGCTCAACACCCGCATCCGCTCGATCTATCCGACCTGGGGGTTTGTGACACTGGCCGATGGCAACAATGCCGGCGTGGTTGCCAATTCCACCCTGGATGTCGTGCGCGGTGGCGAAACGGTCGCCCAACTCCTGGTCACCGCCGTGGAGCGCGGCTCGGCATCCGCCAGCATCATTCCCGATTCCGCCGCCGGCGAGGTGCCGCTGATGGTGGGCGACCGGGTCATCGCGGCGGCCAAGGATGCAAGCAAGCCCGTGCGCAATTGAGCCCGCCCCTTTTCCACACCGCCCGCTTCAAAAAAGCCTCATGAAAGCCATTCTCCACGTCATCCCCATCCTCGCCGTGCTCGTCGGCGGATACTTCACGCTCGAACACCGCAGGAAATTCGGCGAGCTGGAAACCGTCCGGCTCAAAACCAAGGCGGACAACAGGATGGTCTCCGCCAACGCCGATGCCAAGGAAACCGAACTGAAAAAAGCCAAGGAGATTCTCGCGGCCGCCGAACAGAAGCGCGAGGAACTCGACCAGGGACTCGCCTCCCAGCAGTCGGTTGCAAGCACCCTCGAGCGCGAAGTGGCGGACCTCGACAGCACGCTCAAAAGCCAGGAAGAGGAGTTCGAAGAGGTCAACAAGGCCCGCGAGGAAGTGGCGAGCATCCTCAGCGATCTCGGTCAGGACGTTTCCATCGAGAATCTTGCGGAAAAGATCCAGGAGGTGGAGGAAGACCGGAAAAGCCAGCAGGCCAAACTCGAGGAATTGGAAACGCTGGTCGGCGCCGCCCGCAAGGCACTTGCCTCGAACCGCTCGGAAATCGACCGGCTCGTCAAACGCGAGGCCGAGCGCAGCGCGCGCATGAGCCGCAACTCGATGGAGGCCGTGGTCACCGCCGTCAACCAGGACTGGGGCTTTCTTGTCATCGGCGCCGGATCCAACTCCGGTTTCACGCCTCAAACCGGACTGATCATCCAGCGCGACGGGCGGATGGTCGCCCGTGTCACACCCTCCGCCATCGAGCCGACGCAGACGATCGCGGAAATCGACTTCGAGAGCGTCTCCCCGGGCGTGCGCCTCCAACCCGGCGACCGTGTGATCCTGGCCAAGCCGGCAGCGAATTGATCCGCTGCCGCCCATCGCTTCGCAGGCTTGCGTTTCTCCGGTGTTTTTTTCATGCTCCCACCATGACAGGATTTCCCAAGCCGATATGGATCGCAGCCCTCATGATCACGGGTTTCGGACACGTATCCTGTGCAGAGAAACCCGAGCCCAAGCCGCTCGGCCCGGTCTCTGAAACCAGCAGGATTCCGTGGAACAGCCCGGTGCCCGGCCAGGGCCAGGGGCAATTCGGAATGATGCCGCAGAACCAATACCGGCGCTGAACCGGATGGTTCTCCCGTCATGGGCCTCCCGGCCCCGCCGCAGGCCCTCCCGCCGCAGGCACGAATTGAAGCCCGCCACCGTTGATGCAGTAGCGCTTGTCGGTCGGGGTGTCGAAGCCCTCACCCTCGAAAACATGGCCGAGATGGCCGTCGCACTTCGCGCAAACCACCTCCGTGCGGACCATCCCCAAACTCACATCCCTGCGGGTGTGAACATTTTCCGCTCCCGCGGGATCGTAAAAAGACGGCCAGCCACAGCCGGAATCGAATTTTTCCCGGGATGAGAACAACAAGGCGCCGCAACCGGCGCAATGATAGGTTCCCGCCCCGTGCTTCGCGAACTCCTGGTAAACCGCGCCATGCGGCCGCTCGGTGCCGGCTTCGCGTAGGATGTGATACTGGCCCGGCGTCAGGATGTTCTTCCAATCGGCCTCGCTTTTCATCACCTTGCCCTGCGGTTCGCCGGGCGCCTGCTCTCGCGTTTCCATCACCGGCTTATCGTCACCGGGCGAGCATGCCGCAAGCAGCAATGCCAAAGCCGGTATCAGATGGCGGCGGTTCATGGCCATGCTCCGGAAATCCCGCTCCGCCGCATGCCGGAACGGTTGAATGCCTCACGGTGCCACGAGTTGCTCGCGCAGCACCGCTGCCGTGTAGTCCCGGTTCAGGCGGGCAATGTGATCGACGCTGATCTCCTTGGGGCAGGCTGCCTCGCATTCATACTGGTTGGTGCAGTTGCCGAAGCCCTCGGCATCCATCTGCCGGACCATCGCCAGCACGCGCCGGTCACGCTCCGGCCCGCCTTGGGGAAGATGGCCGAGATGTGAAACCTTCGCCGCGACAAACAACATCGCCGATGCATTCTTGCAGGATGCCACGCAGGCACCGCAGCCGATGCATGCCGCGGCATCGAACGCGGCGTCGGCCTGCTCCTTGGGTATCGGTATGGCGTTGGCATCCACCGCGGATCCGGTGCGCACGTCCACATAGCCCCCGGCCGCGATGATGCGGTCGAAAGCCTGACGGTCCACAATCAGGTCGCGAATCACCGGGAAGGGATTCGCGCGGAACGGCTCGATCCAGATGGTGTCGCCATCACGGAATTTCCGCATGTGCAGCTGGCAGGTGGTGATGCCGCGGTCCTTGCCGTGCGGAATCCCGTTGATCGTCAGCGAACAACTGCCGCATATGCCTTCGCGGCAGTCATGGTCGAAGTGGATCGGCTCTTCACCCTTGAGCACCAGGCGCTCGTTGACGATGTCGAGCATCTCAAGAAACGACGCCTCTTCCGGGATGTCCTTCGCGTCGTAGGTCTCAATGCTGCCACGGGCATCCGGCCCGGCCTGCCGCCAAACTTTGAGTGTCAGATTCATGGGGGTGATGTGCGGGAAAAAAAACCGGAAAATCGGATTCTGCAAGCGGACATTCCGGCTGGCCACATCCTAGCCGCCCCGGCGCGCCGGACCAGTGGAAAATCATCATTCACGGGGCTTTCCCACACACCGCCGGTTCCAGCATGACAAGCGGCTTCCGTCCATCTTCCGGCTGAATCGCCCTGAGCTGGCCCACCCCCGCATACCCGCTCCCGGCATGGTCATTCCGGGCTGGGAAAAATCCTGAAAAAATGATTGACGTGGATCCGATGCCAATTAACCTACCGGTGTCGCAAGACAAAGGCGGCCCGATTGAACGTCCCTTGGGTTTTTGGGTTTTTCCCGGGGATTATCGATCGGGCCGCTTTCTTCTTGCCTGCAGCGGTTTTTTGCCTGCAGCGGTTTTTTGCCTGCAGCGGTTTTTTGCCTGCAGCGGTTTTTTTTGGAGCATGGAGTCGAGTCTTCACGATTTCCCACCGTAAACCGCGATCTCCACCCCACCGCACGGGAATCCCGGATCAACCCGGTGTGCCCGGACCAGCCGCCGGTTTCTCCTGCGCTCCCTTGGCATCCTTCCAGGTCGATTGGATGTAAACCTCCCTCAGTTCCTTGGGCCCGATCGGGCAGGGGCTGTGCGCCATCAGGTCCGCGCCCTTGTTGTTTTTCGGGAAGGCGATCACTTCACGGATGCTTTCCTCACCAGAGACCAACATGGCGATCCGGTCGAGACCGAGTGCCAGCCCGCCATGCGGAGGAGCGCCGTATCGGAAGGCATCGAGGATGTGGCCGAACTTGACCTGTTGTTCCTCCGGGCCGACGCCGAGGATTTCAAACATCTTCGCCTGGAGATCCCTCTCGTGGATCCGGATCGAACCACCGCCCAGTTCGTAGCCGTTGAGCACCACGTCGTAGGCCTCGGCCCGCACCGAGGCATAATCCCCGGCATCGAGTTTCGCCACATCGTCCGGATGCGGCCGGGTGAAGGGATGATGCACCGCATTCCATGCCCCGGTCTCGCCATCAAGGGCAAGCAGCGGGAAATCGACCACCCACAGGAAATCCAGCGCGGTCGAGTTGCGGGTGAGCTCCATCATTTCGGCGCACTCCACGCGGACCCGCCCGAGGATGGTGGATACGGATTCGCGCGCGCCTGCAACGAAGAAGACGATGTCGCCCTCGCGGATGTTCATCGTGGATGCCAACGCCTCCTTTTCCGCATCGGTGAAGAATTTCCACAGCGGGCTTTTGTATTCGCCGCCCTCGCGCTTGATGAACGCCAGCGTCTTGACCGGCAGGCCGGCCTGGATGGCGATCTCGTTGAGGCGGTTCATCTGGCCGGTGGTGATGCCTGCGAAGCCCTTGGCATTGATCGCCCTGACCACCCCGCCCGAATCGAGCGTCGACCGGAAGATCTTGAATCCGGTGTCTGCAAAGACCCCTCCAAGATCGGTGATCCTCAGGTCGTAGCGCGTGTCCGGCTTGTCGGAACCATAGATGTCCTCCGCCTCACGGTAGGTCATCCGCGGGAAGGGCGTGGGCACATCAATGCCGAGACCCGCCTTGAACATCGCCGCAAGCAGGCCCTCGACCAGCCGGATGATGTCCTCACGCGTGACGAAACTGGCCTCGAGGTCGATCTGGGTGAATTCCGGCTGACGGTCGGCGCGCAGGTCCTCGTCGCGGAAACATCGCGCGATCTGATAGTAGCGCTCCAGCCCGGCCACCATCATCAGCTGCTTGTATTGCTGGGGAGCCTGCGGCAGTGCGTAGAACCTTCCCGGGTTGAGGCGCGATGGCACGAGGAAGTCGCGCGCGCCCTCGGGCGTGGGATTGGAGAGGATGGGGGTTTCGATCTCGAAGAATCCCGCATCGTCGAGATGGCGGCGCGCGGCGGAGGTGATGACCGCGCGCCGGCGGATGTTCGCGGCCATGCGCGGGCGGCGCAGGTCGAGATAACGGTGCTTCATGCGCAGGTCCTCGTTGGAGAGCTCCTTGTCGAGCTGGAACGGCAGCACATCGGCCTTGTTGATGATCCGCAGTTCGCGCGCCGCCACCTCGATCGCGCCGGTGCCGAGTTTGTCGTTTTCCGTGCCGGCCAGCCGCAGGGTCACTGCGCCGGTCACCTGCACCACGTCCTCCTCGCGCAGCGTGTGCGAGAGCGCCGCCACTTCGGGGTTTTGCTCGGGATGGAACACGCACTGGGTGAGTCCCTCGCGGTCGCGCAGGTCGATGAAAATCACGCCGCCATGATCGCGCGCGGAATTGACCCAGCCGGTCAGGGTGACGGTCTGGCCGGCGTGGGACTCACGGAGTTCGTTGCAGTGATGGGTGCGCATTGGGGTAGGAAAAACGGGTGGGAGAGAGATGCGGAACGCGTGACTTCAGGCCAGCAGCGGGCCGTCCGGCTGTTGCAGCCGGTCTACCAGCCACGCGACGGCGTCATCGGCGTGGCCGGTCTCCTCGGTGCGGCTGGACAGGATCTTGAGCTTGAGTTCGGGATATTCGGAACCCACGACCAGCGCGAAGCGCGCGCCGGACTTGCCGGCATTCTGGAACTGCCTGGCCACCTTCGCCGGAGTCAGGGAATAGTCCGTGGAAACACCCGCCCGACGGAGGTCGGTGACGAGTTTGAGCGCCTCGCCGCGCCGGCTCTCGTCCGCCACCACCACGTGGATGTCGCATTGGGCGGCATGGCGCTGGAGCCAGACCTCCATTTGCATCGCCGCATGGGTGGTTTCCTCGATCAGGTTGCGAATCACGTAATCACCCATCGCGAAACCGGTCGCGGGAAGGTCAACCTCACCATCGGAGATGGTTGCAAGCAGTGTGTCATACCGGCCGCCGCCGGCCACCGCACGCATCGATTTTTTCGAGTCGAACACCTCGAAAACGACGCCGGTGTAGTATGCGAGCCCGCGGACAATCGAGAGGTCCAGTTCGATGAAACCACCGAGCCCGCGGTCGGTTAGATCTTTGCGGATGGCATTGAAGGCGGGAGAGGCATCCGCGGGTGCGGCGATGAACGCGCGGACATCCTCCAGCGTGAGCGACCATGCGGCGAGCCGCCGCGCGAGAACCTCGGGCTTCTCGCGCTCGATCTTGTCCACCACGTTCAGGAAATCCGGAATGGATGCTTCCGGCACGCCATGGCCGGTGGCAAAACCGATCCACGAGTGGCGGTCGGACACGCGGA
>JBIJBN010000087.1:0-7342 GCA_044345175.1 Luteolibacter sp. | reverse complement strand
TGTCACTGAGCGGGGCCAGCATCTCCTTGTAGGTGGGCTGGTCGTTCTTCTTTCGCTGCTTGTTGCGCTTGCTACTCTCGTCCAGCGCGAGGCCGAGCTTTTGGATGGTGGTGACGATGACCTTGTCGGCGTAGTCTTCCGAGAGCAGTCGGCGCACGAGAGCAGCGGTGTTGGTGTTTTCCTCGACGCAGCCCTCTTGGAACTTATTGAACTCCTCCCGAGTCTGGCGGTCGAGGTCCTTGCGGTCCACGACGAAGACGCATTTGTGGATGGAGTCGTTTTCCTTGAGGAGCGTGGAGGCCTTGAATGAGGTGAGCGTTTTGCCGCTGCCGGTGGTGTGCCAGACGAAGCCGTTGCCGTTGTTGTCATCAATGCACTTCACCATGTGCTGCACGGCATAGACCTGGTAGGGCCGCATGATCATGAGCTTCTGCTCGCCCGCGAGCAGCACCATGTAGCGGCTGATGGTGCGGCCGAGGTCGCATTTCTTCAGAAAGCGGTCGGCGAATTCATCGAGGTGGGTGATCTTGCGGTTGTCCTCATCGGCGAACTCGTAGACCGGCAGGAACCGCTCCTCCGCATTGAAGGCGAAGTGGCGGACGTTGTTGTTCGCAAAGTAGTAGGTGCGGTCGCGATTGCTGACGATGAAGAGCTGGAGGAAGCAGAGGAGCGTGCGGGTGTAGCCATTCCCGGGATCGTTCTTGTATTCGACGATCTGCTCCATGGCCCGGCGCGGATTCACGCCGAGTGTCTTCAGCTCGATCTGCACGCAGGGCACGCCATTGATGAGCAGGATGACATCGTAACGGTGGTGGCTGTGGTCCGTGTTGATGCGGAGCTGGTTGACGACCTCGAAGTGGTTTTTGCACCAGTCCTTGAGGTTCACGAGGGAGTAGTTCAGCGGCGTGCCGTCGTCGCGGGTGAAGCTGTTGATTTCGCGCAGGGTCTTGGCGGCGGTGAAGACATCGGCGGAGACGATTTCATCCAGCAGGCGGGCAAACTCGGCATCACTGAGCTTGCAGCGGTTCAGGGCCTCGAACTTCTCGCGGAAGTTCTGCTCCAGCGTGGCGCGGTCGCGAATGTCCGGGCGGTATTCGTATTTCAGCTTCTGAAGCGTGCCGATGAACCCGTATTCGATATGCTCCTCCCGCACGAAGGCGCCTGAGCCATCGGATGGGAATTTATCAATGAACTTGGTAGAACTCATGAACGCTTGAGGCTGAAAATCGGATTGCGCGCGTCCATGGCGCATAAAAATGGCGAACCATCGCCCGTTCGGGAAACCGCAGGAGAGGAATCAGAGCGCAAACTTATCACAACCTCATTCCATACATTCCCGGCGCCGATGGAAAGCCGGATTTCGAGAGCAATGATGCGCGGGGCCGGAGGTCGGCAAGCCAAGCCACGAGAGAAGAGCAGACTGCGGCGCAACCGGTGGAAGTCGGTGGACCGGGCCGGTCGCACCTTGCGTGATTTGGGACATTGATGAAGGAAGATGTGACAATGGGTGGAGCGGAGAGGTTTCCGCCGCTCCATTCATGAAGCAGGACATGCAGCCACGCACAAAAACGGCGCAGGGCGCAGGGTGCCAAGCATCGCATATTTTGCCACCCGCCAGCCAGCGCCGGCGCGGGATGTCATCCAGCGCTCGACGGCTGCGGATTCCTCCGCCCCCGCTTCATGCCCGGGATAACAAACCACGGAGATCACGCCGCCGGGCTTGAGCACCCGCGCGGCGGCATCCAGTGCGGCCAGTGTCGCACCGCTGGCGGTGGTGATCCGGTGGTCACCTCCGGGCAGGTAGCCGAGATTGAACATCACCACCGATGCGCGGGCACCGGACGGGATCAAATCCGCGATCGCGGCATGACTCGCATGATGGAATGCCACACGCGCCGAATACCCGGCCTCCGCCACACGCAGCGAGGCGGACCGGATCGCCTCGTCCTGCGTGTCGATGGCAATCACACGGCCGTTTTCACCCACGCATTCCGCCATAAAAACCGTGTCATGGCCGTTTCCCGCCGTGGCATCAACCACCAGATCGCCCTGGCGGATCACCGCGCGCAGCAGCGACCATGCAAGCTCCGTGGGACGGGGTGGAAACATCGGCGCGGTCAACATGCGGCTCATGCCAGATCCATCACCCGCACCTTGGCCCACCAGTCCTTGTATCTGCCGATGAATTCCTGGTGCGACGGATCCGCCTGATAGGCATCGTGATCCTCCAGCCGCTTGAAACGCATCGCCAGCGCGTAGTCCCATGACTGGTCCAGCACCGGCCGCGGCTCGACCTTCGCGGGCACCGCCCAACGGCCGCCATCCAGCAACGGAATCCCAAACAACGCCGAGAGCGCGTTTTCAAACACCGCACGGTCGGCCGCGGATTTCCTCTCATCCTTCAACCAGAAATACACATGATGGTCCATGGCTCATGGAGTTACCGGCGGGCATCGCACGCCGCAAGCGCGGATTGCCGCGCCGCGCTTGAGATTTCGTTTGCCGCCCCGCGGCCTGTGGCTAGGGTCAACGCACCATGCGCATCCCGCACCATGTCCTTTTCCTTGCTCTGGCCGGCTCCTCGCTGGCAGCCACCGCGGGCGCGCCGTCGGATGTATACCGCTCGGTGCTGCGCATCGAGGCGGCCACCCAGGTGCCCGACTACGAGACACCATGGAATTCCGGGCGCTTCGGCGGCGGAATCGGCACCGGCTTCATCATCGGACACAACCGGATCCTCACCAATGCCCATGTCATTTCCAACGCCCGGCGACTGCTCGTCACCGTGCACGGAAGTCCGGTGAAATACCCGGCGCGCGTCGAACACGTCGCCCATGATTGCGACCTCGCACTCCTCTCGGTCGAGGACTTCGCCGATTTCGAGAAATTCCCGCGCTTCGAACTCGGCGAACTGCCAAGCCTCGAATCCGAGGTAAGGGTGATCGGCTACCCGATCGGCGGAGAACGCCTTTCAGTCACGCGCGGCGTGGTCTCCCGCATTGATTTCCAACCGTATTCCCACAGCCGTGCGGATTCACACCTGGTGGTGCAGATCGATGCCGCCATCAACCCGGGCAACTCAGGCGGGCCGGTGCTGCAGAACGACAGGGTGGCCGGAGTCGCTTTCCAGGGATTGCGGCAGGCAGACAACACCGGATACATCATCCCCACCCCGGTCGTGCGCCGCTTTCTCAAGGATGTCGAGGACGGCCGTTACGATCACTACGTCGATCTGGGCATCTCCGAGTTCCCCCTGCACAACCCCGCAATGCGCACGGCACTCGGCCTTCCGGATGACGACATGGGCGTGCTGCTCACCAATGTGGTGCCCACCGGATCGAGCGACGGCGTGCTGCAACCCGGGGATGTGCTGGTCTCGCTGAACGGCCACACGGTGGACAGCGCGGGCATGGTTGTCATCGATGGCGAGAAAACCAACTTCAACGAGGTGGTGGAACGCAAGTTCGCCGGCGACCGGCTCGCCGTGCGCATCCTGCGCGACGGCACTTGGATCGATGACGAGATCGAGCTCAAGGCGCTGCCATGGTCTCGGATGCACGCCATCCAGTATGAAAAAAAACCGCGCTACGTGGTCTTCGCGGGGCTGGTCTTCCAACCGCTCGACACCAATTTGTTTGCCACGGCGAAATTCCAAAACGTGACCGTGCGCAGACTCTACACCGACTACGTCGCCAAGGGCCTGTTCCAGCAACGCGCGGACATTGTGATGCTCACGCGCGTCGAGAGCGATCCCGTCACCAGCCGCCTCGCGGAGTTCGCCGGACACGCGGTGGACAGGATCAACGGCGTGGAGGTGAAGGACCTTGCCCATGCCCATGAACTGCTGCACCCGCCGGAACCACCCGCATTCCATGTGATCGAGCTGTTCGGCGCCAGCCGCCCAGTGGTGATCCCCTCGGAACTCGTGGCCGATGCCAACCGCCGCGTCTCGGAAAACTACGGCATCGGCAGACTGGTAAACCTCGAGGAGTGAAACATGCCACGCGCCGGCATCGCCCTTGGATCGAACCTCGGTGACCGCATCGGTCATCTTCGCGCCGCCATGGACGCCCTGCGCGCCATCGCCACACCCGGCGAGCCGTTCCTCCGCGCCCCGGTCTATCAAACAGAACCGCTCCACTGCCCGCCGGATTCACCGGATTTCCTCAATACCGTGGTCGAAATCTCCCACGACGGCGGCGCGCTGGAATTGCTGGAGAAAACCCGCGACATCGAGCGGACAATGGGCCGCAGCATGTGCGCGCAGCGGAATGCCCCGCGGGTGATCGACATCGACCTGCTCTATCACGGCGACAGCGTCATGGAGACCGGCACGCTGGTGCTTCCCCACCCGCGCATCGGCGAGCGGCGATTCGTGCTCCAGCCGCTGGCGGAAATCCGCCCGGATCTGGTGCTGCCGGGCCGGACCACCACCGTGCGGGAACTGTTGCAGACGTTGGGCGGCTGCGAAACCCCGCTGGCGCGCTTCGACGAAAACGCATGATCCGCGGTGATGTCCGCCAGCGGGGCGGATGCGGCCCTCATCGCACAGTCATGCGGCCGGATCAGATTTTCGCGGGCATCGCCGCCCAGGCACCGTTTTTCCGGCTGCTCTTGAGGCAGGTTTCGATGAAGGCCAGACCCATCCAGCCATCCTCAACGGTGGCGTAAGCGGAACCGTCGCAGCTGAATTTCCTGCCTGCCTTCCATTTTCGCACATCCGCCTCAAAGCTGCGGTGCAGCCGGGCGAAGGCATCGTGGAATCCCTCGGGATGCCCGGCCGGAATGGTCGGCTCCGCCATCAACCCGGCGGGTGTGTTCTTCGGCAGGAACCCGTCACCCGGAGAAACCGCACCGCGCCAATAGACACGGTCCGGCTGGTCCGGCAGGTGGATCACGAGTTTTTCGGGTTCCTCCTGCTTCCATACCAGCGTGCCCTTGGTTCCGCATATCGTGATTCCAAGGTCGTTCTTGTGGCCGATGCAGATCTGTGAGGCGCGCACCAGCGCCTTGCCGCCGTTGGAAAGCCTGCAGTATGCGGTGAAGTGGTCGTCAAGCATGCGACCCTCGACAAATGTCTCCAACTGCGCCGAAACCGCGGCCACCTCCAGCCCGGTGATGTAGCGCAACTGCATCAGCGCGTGGGTGCCGATGTCCCCGCCGCAACCGGAACCGCCGGCACGCTTGGGATCGACCCGCCATGCGGCCTGTTGCTGGCCGCTGGCCTCGATCTTCGACGCCAGCCAGCCCTGGATGTAGTGGCTGTCCACCCAGCGCACCTCGCCTAGCAGCCCGCTGCGGACGATGAAGCGGCTCAACCGCGTCGTCCAGTGGCCAAGGTAGGTGTGGGACAGCGCGAACGGCACCTTGAGCCTGCGCGAGGTTTTGACGAGTTCCGAGGCTTCCTTCAGGTTCAGGCAGAGGGGCTTTTCGCAAAAGACCGCGATGCCGGCCTTCATCGCCTTCATCGCCGGATCATGATGCACGAAGTTCGGAGTGACGATGAGGATGTAGTCGAGCTTCTCGCCCTTCGGCGCGGCGGCGCTGGCGGCGATCATCTCGTCGTAGGATCCATAACCCTTGATCGGATACGGCCAGTTTGCAGCCTCATCGAGCGCCACCTTGGGATCCGGGAACAGCGCTCCCGCCACAATCCGGCGCGTGCCGTCCATGTGAATCGCCTTCTGGTGCGGATGCACAATGAAGGCTCCCTTGCCGCCTCCGACGAGGCCGATGTTGAGTGGTTGGTCTGACATGAATGATCCGGATGTGTTGGATGACCGGGAAAACGCGCCGCTTACTCCGCCGATGACCATTGGCCGAAGTTGCGGAACTTGGCATAGCGCCCTTCCAGCAGGCGGTCGGTGCGCATGGCGGCCAGTTCGTCCAAATGGCGCAGGACAACCTCGCGGAAGGCATCCGCCGCGGCCTGGTGATCGTGGTGGGCGCCGCCCGCGGGCTCGGCGATGACATCATCGATGAGATTGAGCTGCTTGAGATCCGGAGCCACCAGCTTCATCGCCTCGGCGGCCTCCGGCGCGTGCTTGCGGTGCTTCCACAGGATCGCCGCACAACCCTCCGGACTGATGACCGAATAATAGGCGTTCTCCATCATCAGCACGCGGTCCGCCACGCCGATTCCGAGGGCCCCGCCGGAACCACCCTCGCCCAGCACCACCGCGACGACCGGCACCTTCAGCAACATCATTTCACGAAGGTTGCACGCGATCGCCTCGGCGATGTTGCGCTCCTCGGCGCCGATTCCGGGAAAGGCCCCGGGAGTGTCGATCAGCGAAACCACCGGCAAACCGAATTTTTCCGCAAGCTTCATCAAACGCAGCGCCTTGCGGTAACCCTCCGGATGCGCGCTGCCGAAATTGCGCATCAGGTTCTCCTTGGTATCCCTGCCCTTCTGATGGCCGATCACCACCACACGGCGGCCGCCGAGTCGGGCGAACCCCCCGGGCATCGAGGCATCGTCGCCGATGTGGCGGTCGCCATGCAACTCGCAGAAGTCCGTGAAGGCGTGTGAAATGTAATCGAGCATGAACGGACGGCTCGTGTGGCGGGCGATCTGGACCCGCTGCCATGGCGTGAGATTCCGGTAGATGCGCGCCTTGGTTTCCGCGAGTTTGGCCTCCATCATGGAGATTTCACCGGACATGTCGATGTTTTGCGATGCCGCCCGGGCCCGCAGCCGTTCCAGTTCGCGCTCGAGTTCAACCGCGGGTTTTTCGAATTCGAGAAGCTGCATGGCGTCAGTTTCGGCGTTCGGAAGGCGTGATGCAAGAAGGGAGATGGCGGCATGCCACCGCATGTCAGGCACGGCCGATCCGGAGCCGCCGCCAACATGCCGCGTGCGGCGGAATCAATACTGGTAGTTCAGATAGAAATTGAACTGGCCTCCATTGTCCGCCTTGTCGTCGGGTGAGGAAACCGGGACCGCGTAGTCGAGCGCCAGCGGCATCGGGCTGATCGGCAGCTTCAGGCGGATGCCGATGCCGACGTCGCTGTAAAGATCCTCCGGCGCGGGATCCCAGCTGTCTGCATTCACGAAACCGGTGTCGTAGAACACGGCGGCGCGCACGGTGTCGATGATGGGAACGGTGTATTCCATACTCACATAACCGAGCGAGTTGCCGCCATAGACCTCTTCAGTGAATCCCGTGTCGCGCGGCCCGACGTCGCGGAACTCGAAACCGCGCAGGGTGCGTCCGCCACCGAGGAACATCCGCTCGAAAACAGGCACCTCGCCGCTCAGCGCGTCGACAAAGGCCATCTCGCCGGTCACCGACAAAATCGAATCCCACTTGAAGTTCCAGTATTTCTGGCCCTGTGCGGA